>JAEUQF010000422.1 GCA_016789745.1 Bryobacterales bacterium | reverse complement strand
ACCCGACACCCAGCCCGAACACCACGCCACCGCCATCGACTTCTACAACAACGACATTCATCTGATGGCTGATGATTTCATCGAAGCCGACGGCGGCGTCCATAACATCCGCGTCATGCGCAACCGCGGCGTCAACGCCGGCCAGTGCGGCCTCAGCGCCCAACCCGTCTACGGCGGCCCGGCCTACTACATCCGCAACGTCATCTATCACGTCCCCACCGGCTGCGGCCTCAAGTTCAACGTCAAGCCCACCGGCATGGTGCTCTATCACAACACCCTCATCACCGAAGCCCTGCCCGGCGACATCTTCGCCAACACCCACTTCCGTAATAACCTCTTCCTTGGCACCGATAACCCCGGCCGCACTCTCATGCGCTTCTCCAACGCCACCGATTACTCCACCTACGACTACAACGCCTATCGCCTCAACCCCAAGGCCACCGATCAGTTCCAGTGGACCTCGCCTGGCGCCGCCCGCCGCACCTTCAGCTCCCTCGCCGACTTGCGCCAGGCCACCGGCCAGGAGGCTCACGGCCTCGAAGTCGACTACGACATCTTCGAAAGCCTCCGCCCTCCGGACGCCGCCAAGCCCCACGCCATCTACCACGCCCGCGACCTCAACTTCCAGCTCAAAGCCGGCGGCAAGGCCATCGACGCCGGCCTGCCTATCCCCAACGTCAACGACGCATTCAACGGCAAGGCCCCGGACCTCGGCGCCTACGAACACGGCCAGCCCCAACCCCACTACGGCCCCCGCTCGCCTGTAAACACGAGCGGCGCCCAGTAGTACGGGTGCCGCCAGGCCGAGCCCATCGCCATCAGACCGAGCTTGGCCTGCCGCAAAGCCTCGTCCCGGCTTAGCCCCGCCTTGATATGCCCGTAGAATCGCTTCATCAACTCCGCGGTCGCCGCATCATTCACCTTCCACAGGCTGACCACCGTGCTCTGCGCCCCTGCATAGAGGAACGCCCGCGTCAGCCCCATCACCCCCTCGCCATCGAGCAGCCTGCCCAACCCCGACTCACACGCCGACAACGTCACCAAATCGGCATTCAACCGCAGACTCATCACTTCCCGCGCCTGCAACACCCCATCCTGCCCGGCCGCTCCCCCCGCCGCCAGCACAATCCCCGACCGGGCCGGATGCTGCTCATCAAAGTACCCATGCGCCGCCAGGTGTAGGTACCGGAACGCCTCCGTATCCGCGGCTTTCAACGCCTGCTCGCCGGCCTCCGCCCCCATAAACACCGTGCTCGCCGCCCGCGGGAACAGCGCCCGGATCCCAGCCACCTCCACGCGGGCATTCGGCAGGCTCGTCAATGCCAACCCCCGCTCCCGCGCCGCCTCCAGCGCCGGCGTCGGATCCGCAAAGGCCAGCAGCGCCCGCGCCGGCGTCTGACGGCTCTTCTGCCGTTGCCGCAGTGCCGCCAGCGCCGAGGCCGACGGCACATAGCTGATACTGAACCGCTCCACCATCCGTCTGGCCCCCGGCAGTGCCTCAAACGGCAGGTACGACAACAGCCCGTCCGGCACAATCACCACCCGCTTCTTGCCCGCCAGCACCTTCTCGAACGGCGCCACCAGCCCGTCATAGAGCCCCTTGCCTGCCGTGTCCAAACCCGTCATCGCCCGCGCCGCCGTCAACGCCGTCACCGGCTGGGCCAGCAGCTTTCGATAAGCCTCAGTCTGCCGCTCTAGCAACGCCCGCGCCGGAAGCACCGCATGCGTCAACCCCTCCTGCGTTACCGCCCACCCATACGACCGCTGCTCGCCCAGGGCATACTCGATCAGCACTGTCTCCCCATCCAACAACTCACTCGCAATCCGCTTGGCGTTCAACGTATCCACATACTGGCCGGCTGCATAGCGGCTCCCGCTCCGCTTCAGCATCGTCTGGAAGGTGTCGAACTCCTGCTCGGCGGCTGACAGCTTCGCCTGCAACTCCTTCTGCTGCACCGCCCCGGGCGTGCCCCGAAGCAGGTCCCGCTGAAGGTTGCTCACCTGCACCAGCAGTCGCTCTTCTTCCTGCCGCTGCTCGGCCGTCATCTCCTCGCGCAACTCGTCCCGCCCGGCCGACAGCATTTCGGCCAAACTGCGTGCCCGCCACTGCTCGGTCAGGTTGAACGCCCGTTCGCTATAACCGACCTCCGGTTCGCGCTCGTGCATCTCCATCAGCATCGCCGTGTATAGGTCCAGGCGATCGGCCCGCGCCGCGCGGTACGACGCCCGCAACTCCGGCCGCGTCATCTGCTGCCGCATGGACTCCAGCAGTTTCGTCGCCTCCTCCATGTGCCCGATCCCCACGCCCAGGTTGCCGCGCGCGCGTTCCACGTGCGCCAGGCCGATCAGCGTGATCGCCTGGTCATCCCGTCCGCCCGACTGCCGGAACAACTCCAGAGCCTCGTTCAACAACGGCAGCGCCCGTTCGTGATTGCCCTTCGCCAACTCCACCCGCCCCTGGCAAGCCAGACAAGAGCCCAGGTTCGCCTTCGACCCCGCCGCCCGCGCCAGCTTCGCTCCTTCCAATGCGGTTGCCATCGCCCTATCCCATTGGCTGGTTGCCAGCTGCGACCGGCATAGCGCCACCAACGCAATCGCCTGCGAACCGGACCGCCCCGTCTGCCGGTATAGCGCCAGGCTCTCCTCCAAGTAGGGCAGCGCCGCGTCATGTCCCGCCAGGAAGATCTGCGCCCCGCCGATCAGATAGACCGCCGTCCCCAACGCCGCCCGGTCCCCCAACTTGCGCAACTCCGCTTCCGCTGTCTTCAGGATCTCCAGGGCCCGCCGGTAGTCGCCCAGCCCGTAGTAGGTCCGGCCAATCCCCATCGCCCCGATCGCCTCATTCCGTTTGTCGCCCGCCACGCCCGACAGCCGCCGCGCCTCGCTGTAATGGGTCAGCGCCTCCTGCAGGTTCCCCGCCGCATAGTAAGATCCGGCCAGGTTCGAGTGCGTCACTGCCTCGCCGCGCACGTCCTTCGTCTCCCGCCGCAGGGGCAAGGCCTGCGTCATCACCTCGATCGCCCGCGCGAACTCCGAGAGGTTCATATAGGCCCCTCCGATGCCCGTCAGCACCGTCGCCTCGCCCCTTCGATCGCCCGCCGCTCGCCGGATCGCCAACGACTCCTGGTACAGCTCAATCGCCCGCCGGTTCGCGCCCAGGCTCGTGTGCATCTCGGCCAACCCGTTCAGCATTGCGGCCCGCGTGAAGCGCTCTTCAGGCACCGGCCGCAGGGCCAGCGCCTGTTCCAGAACCTCCTTCGCCTTCCGGTGATCGCCCAGCCGGTCGTGCACCCATCCCAATTCCGACAGTGTGAACACCTCCCACTGCAGGCTGCCGGCTTTGCGCCATTCCGGCAGTGCGGCTTCATAGCGGGTGATGGCTTCTTTGTAGGCCGCGGTCGCCTGCTGCTCGCGCAGCCTTCGCGCCTCAATCCAACTCGCCGCGAAGGCCGCCACCCGGCTTCGATCCTGATCCGTTGCCGCGCGGCTGATCCCCTCCAACCGGTAGCGTGCCGGCGCGCTTAGATCGGCCACCCTGACTTCGATCGTGTACTCGCCCGTCGCCGGCGCCAGCAGCGGGATGTCTTCGATGCCTTCGTAGGGAAGCCGGTCGATCTCGGTGAATGTTCTGCCATCGGGCAGCAGCAGCTTCAACGAGCTGTCGCCCTGCAACTGTGCGGCGCTGATGTGGAGGAACTGCCCGGCCGCCGCCCGTAACCGGTAGGTATGCACCTCGGCGGGCCCGATCTGTTTCTCGATGGCCGCACCGTCCCAGGTCTGCGCCAGCGCGCCGGCCGTTAACATCGCCCATGCGACCGCGACTGTGTTGAACATAACCCTTGCCGCCAGTGTATCGGCTGGAGGAAACCCCTCGCCACCCGCGCCGCACTTGGCTAAGATGTGGGCAGGCTTTTAGGAGGCCCTTCCGTGAATAGAAGAGATTTGTTGAAGCAGGCTCTGCCCGCCGCTGGACTTACCATCCTTCCCAGCGGCGTCCTTCGCGGCCAGACCGCGCCCAGCAATAGGTTGAACGTCGCCCTCATCGGCGTCTGGGGGCGCGGTACCGCCCACTACACCACCATGCGTAATGAGAATGTCGTCGCCATCTGCGACGTCAATGAACTCCGCATGAAGGAGGCCGTCGAGATCTTTCCGAAAGCCAAGACCTATGTCGATTGGCGCCGGCTCATGGACCAGAAGGACGTCGAAGCGGTGATCATCTGCACCGCCGACCATCACCACGCCTTCATCGCCAACTGGGCCCTCAACCGCGACATGCACGTGTTCTGCGAAAAGCCGCTCGGCATCAGTGTCGACGAGGTTCGCACCGTCCGCGCCAACTACCTCAAGCGGAAGGCCAAGGTGGCTACCCAGCACGGCACGCAGCGCCATGCCTATCCGAACTTCGAACGCGTTCGCGAACTTATTCTCGATGGCGCCATCGGCGACCTCCACACCGTACATAGCTGGGACAGCCGCCGCCTGCCGCGTCCCGGTTATCCGCAGGCCGAAGGCCAGCCGCCTTCCTACCTCAACTACGAACAGTGGATCGGGCCGTCACCCTATCACCCCTACAGCCCGCAGTACTTCGGCGGCTCCAGCGGCCTGAACTGCCTGTTCTGGAACATGTACCGCGACTTCGGCGTCGGCCAGATGGGCGATATGGGCGCCCACACGATGGACCTAGTCTGGAACGCCATCGATGCCGGCGCCCCGCTCAGCGCCGATGTCGATTGGGATGTCAGCGACAAGTATGACCCCAACATCTGCCCCGTGAAACTGAAGGCCATCTTCGAACACCCGGGCAATAGCTGGCGCGGGCCGCTGAAGTGCGTCTGGTACCAGGGCGGCCTGAAGCCCGATGCACCGAAGAACTACGTCGATGTGGCCCGCATCCCCAACGGCGCCATCTTCGAAGGCACCAAGGGGACGATCGTTGCCGACTTCACCACTCGCGTCGTCATCCCCAACAACGACGACGGCGACTTCACCTATTACAAGCGCCGCGCCAAGGATCAGTTGATCCCGCTCATCATGGGCACCGGTCAGCCGACGCAGGCCCCGCAACCCCCGCGCCCCGCTGCCGCGCGCGCCGCACAACCTCTGCCCGGCGGCATGCGTGCCCTGCCCAGTGCCGAGGTCGGCCCCAACGGCTTCCCCACCATCCAGATGATGGAGGGCAATATCCCGCCCGCCGTCGGCATGCCGAACACCACAGTCCAGGCCATCGCCGCCGCCGAGAAGGCCGGACAGCCGGCGCCCGGCCGTCCCGATCCCTTCCAACTCGAGTGGATCGAAGCCTGCAAGGGCCGCCGCAACAACGCCGTCTATGGGACGAGTACGAAGACCAACTGCGACTTCGACTATGCCGGATCCATGATGGAGCAGATGCTGCTGGGCCTGGTGGCGCATCGGGCAGGGAAGAAGCTGAGCTATGATCCGGCCGCCGGGCGTGTCACCAACCTGGACGAGGCCAACGCCTGGCTCAAGCGCACCTATCGCCCCAACTGGAAGCTGAACGGCTAACTGCCCTTCACCGGGCGGTATTCGATCTTCCGGATCCCGCCCGCCGTGTTGTAACTGGCAAACCCTAGCGGCGCCGAAAGGCTGATATCGCCGGGCCGCAAGCCGATACTGCGCCCGGCGATGTTCACGTTGATCACGCGCTCGTCATCGATCCAAGCCTGAATCCGGCTGTCGGTCACCACGATCCGGAACCGGTACCAGCGGTCGGTGTCGAAGTTGAAGTACATCCGGGTCTCGTTCTCGTTGGCGTTCCAGCCGTCAATGGACGAGATGCCGACGATGTCCCCTCCCCAACCTCCCGTCACCCAGGTCGCGTAGTTCCCTCCAGCCGGCAACGTCACACTGGCAAAGAAGTCGCCGCCCTTCAACCGCACGGCCTCCCAGCGCAGTTCGTAGTTGCTCTTCGGGAACTCGCCCTGCCAGGTCACGCCGGTCAGCGGTTGTCCGGCTGGCAGCAGGATCATGCCGTTGTCGACGCGGGCGTCGGTCTGGCGTGGGAAGGCCGTCGTCTTCCACTGGCCCAGCGTCTTGCCATCGAACAGCGGGCGCCAGGGGGTGGACGTTTGCCCAAGCAGCGCCGCCTGATAGAATGCTGGGCTGATGAGGAGAGCCTTGATGATTGACCGCCGGTCCCTGCTGACTGCCGCCGCTGCTGCTGCCGCTGCTTCCAGCGCCGTTGCCGCCGATGACCCGTTGCCCATAGTCGACTCCCATTTTCACCTATACGATCAGACACGGCCGCAGGGCTCACCCTATCCCTTCCAGCCGAATCAGCCGCCGTTCCTGCCGAAGCACTTCCGCGAGAGCGCGATTCCGCTGGGTGTAGTGGCCGGTATTGAGGTGGAATGCAGCCCGTGGGTGGAAGACAACCTCTGGGTGTTGCAGGTCATTCAGGACGAGCCGATGATCGTCGGCACGGTCGGCAATCTCGACCCGCTCGATCCGAAGTTCCGCGAGTACCTGGAGCGCTATCACCGCAACAAGCTCTTCCTGGGCATTCGCTATGGCAACATCTGGCCGGGGCATGACATTGTGAAGGCAGTGGAGCGGCCGGACTTCATCGAAAACATGAAGGCCTTCGCGCAGACGGGGCTGACGTTTGAGGTGGCCAATCCGCGCCTGGACCTGGTCGCCGCCACGCTCAAGCTCGCCGAGAAGGTGCCGGACCTGCGCATCGTGTTGGGTCACTTGCAGGCGCTGGCGCTGCCCACCGACGCCGCCACCCTCAAGAGCTACACCGACAACCTCAAGGAACTGCACGCCCGCAAGGCTTTCGTGAAGGTATCGGGCCTGCACCGGCCGCGCAATGCCCAGGCCTTCGATGCCAAGGACTGGAAGCCGGTGATGGATCTGATCTGGGACATCTTCGGCGAAGATTGGCTGGTCTACTCCGGCCGCAATAAGCAGGCGATCGAGATCCTCCAGGGCTATTTCCTCGCGAAGGGCCGCCCGGCGGCAGAGAAGTATTTCTGGAAGAACTCGCTGAAGGCCTTCCGGTGGGTCAAGCGCGCGCCGAACCAGCCGCAGTTGGCCTAGTCGCGAGGCAGCAGGAACACAGCTTCCTCAACGCCTTTCGTCACTAGCGCCACCCTCAATATATCGGTTCGCGGCAGCGTCACCGCCTTGCCTGCGTCGATGAGCACCAGCGCCTGCTCGCTCACCTTGTCGAACTGCCCTTCGACGGTGCCGCCGCGCAGCATCGACACCCGTACGTGCGACTTGGCCGGCAGCCGGCTGAGGTTGCCCCAGGTGGCGAATACCGTCTCCAGCACCGCGGATGACCGCGCCGCTCGTACAACGGCGATGTAGCTGACGTCCATCTCCGCGCGTCCGTCGGTAGAATCGAAGACCAATGCCTTGGCCGGGGAATCGACGTAACGGCCTTCGTGCGTGCCGCCGTCCAGATCAACGATCACCATCCTCATGCCGGGCTTCAAGCCCAGTACGCTCCAGGGATCACGCCTGCTCGTAGCCTTCGCGGGCAGGGCCATTGCCAGTAGGGCGACGAGCGCCAACAGCATCGGCCGCATATATGGGGGGACCTCCGCCTTCAGACTGCTCCCGCCGATTGTGGGTGTCAAGCCCCTGTGGTATCTTGCCCGGGACATGTTGTGGATGCTAATGCTGGCAGGCGCGCTCACGGCGCAGGGCGCGGGACGGTATGTGGAGGTGCGCTACACGGCCGATGAGGTGGCGTTGCCCTATGGGGTGACCTACACGGCCTGGCTTCCGGAGAAGGCGGCGCGGTTGCGCGGGGTGTTGATCCATCAGCACGGCTGCGGCGTGGGCGCGGCACGCGGCGGCCAGACCGCGGCTTACGATCTCCACTGGCAGGCGCTGGCTGCGAAGTGGAATCTGGCGCTGCTCGGGCCCGCGTTCCATGTGGAGAAGGAAGAGCAGGGATGCGGCTGGTCGCAGCCGACCGGCGGGTCGGCGAAGGCGCTGCTGCGCG
>JAEUQF010000419.1 GCA_016789745.1 Bryobacterales bacterium | reverse complement strand
GGTTTCCACCGCCACGGTTGCCCGCGACAGCTCCGGTGCCGCTACATGCGCGTACGAACAATTCGCATGATGAACTCCTTTCAGTTCACTAGATCAGCCAGGCTTACCCTGGTGTACCAGAGCCGCCAAGGACGCAGAGAAGACAAGATAAAAGAAGCCCGCGTGCGTTTTCCTGGTTGTGGCCGGCAGGCAGGGCTCGGGCAGCCGCCTCCTCGCGGGCGAGGCTCTTTGGTCGCGGCTTCCATGAGAAGGCCGCTTCCGTCAACGACGAATTCTACGAGCGACCCGTTTGGTGGATACACAAGAGGGCGGAGCCCTCTTGCGGGGGGAGCTGGGCGAAAGCCCAGCGTGGGGGGAACCCTTCCACCCCGGCTTCGGTCTGGCGGCAGATTGATAGGATGAGGGGAAGTGTCTATGTCGATGAAAGAAGCAAAGCGGGCGCGGTTGCGGGGGCTGTCTACGCCGGGGGGCATTATCGCCGCGCTGGCGATGGATCAGCGGCGGAGTCTGCGGGCGATGCTCGCCCAGGCTGCTGGAACGGATCCGGGGAGCGTCAAGGATTCGACGCTGGTGGAGTTCAAGACCGCGGTGAGCAAGGTTTTGACGCCGCATGTGTCGGCAGTGCTGTTGGATCCGGAGTATGGACAGGCCGCAATGCGGGTGAAGGCTCCCGGGTGCGGGCTGCTGGTGACGTATGAGGCGGATGGCTGGGAGAATCCGCGGCCGCATCGCATGCTGGCGTTGATGCCGCATTACTCGGTGCAGCGGATTGCGGAGTTGGGCGGACAGGCGATCAAGGTGCTGCTGTCGTGGGCTCCGGATGGCGATCCGGCGGCCCATGATGAGAAGCAGGCGCGGGTGGAACGCATCGGCGCCGAATGCGAGGCCAATGGCATTCCGTTCCTACTGGAGCCCGTGGTGTATGATCCGGCGGGCTTCGATGCGAACAGCCCGCAGTGGGCGGCTCGCAAGCCAGCGCTGGTGGTGCGGACGATGGAGGAGTTCTCCAAGCCGCGGTACCGGGTGGATGTATTGAAGGTGGAGTTCCCGGTGTCGGCGCGGTTTGTGGAAGGGACGCGGGTGGCGGATGCGGGGCTCCGGGCGTGGTCCCATGCGGAAGCGGCGGCGTGGTTCCAGGCGGCGGATTCGGTGACGGCGGTGCCGTACATTTACCTGAGCGCTGGTGTGACGACGGCGGAGTTCGAGGCTTCGTTGGAGTTGGCGGGGCACGCCGGGGCGCGGTATTCGGGTGTGCTTTGCGGGCGCGCGACGTGGCAGGGCGGGTTGGCGCCGTTTGTGAAGGCCGGCGTGGAGGCGTTGACGGAGTGGCTGGGGAACGAGGGTGTGCGTAATGTGAAGTCGATTGGGCGTTGCCTGGAGGGCGCAGTAGGGTGGGATTCGCGGTAGTTTCGGGATAGGAGGCTGCTGCTTGCTGCTGCTTATAGGGGCCTGACGGGGCCGAGGTGGGCTTGGGTTCGGACGTGCACTTTTTGGGTTTTCCGAGGCGGGGGGCTTGGACGCCGCCGGAGGAGTGATGGATTCGGATGTCAAAGAGCGCTGGGGATTCCCCCGAATTCAGTAAAGCATCGCGTCTGCGCGGTTCCGGTGGTGCTTGGGGGTAAGCAGTTGAAAGAAGTGGGCTAATAGTTCCGCTTGGGTTGTGACTGGGAGAACGCGAGAGTTTCGATCCAGTGCTGGTCGCCGATTCGGCGGGCAACGGTTAGGGCGTTGGCAAGGTGCTCGGCTGCCCGTTGGTGGTCGCCAGTCACTTGGTAGAGGCGGCTGAGTCCGGCGCGCCAGCCCGGGTAGTCCGGATCGGTGATGCTTTCGAGATAGGCGATGGCACGGTCAGGTTGGCCGAACGTTTCGGCGGTTGCGGTGGCGAAGTAGACGAGGGATCGGACCGCTTTGTGGTCGCCTTGCTCGCGGAAGTCATTTAGGAAGCGATCGAGGACGTCGAGGGAATGCTGGGGGGCGCCGGCTTGGATGAATTCGCGGAGGTGGGAGAGTGCCTCGCGGATGTTGTCCGGTTTGTCGCGGGGTAGTTCGAGGGCCCAGCCGAGAGCGGCGAGGAGTCTTCTGGCGATGCGCCGGATGCGTTCCCATTCCGGGCTGGACCGAAGGGCCTCGTCAGTCCAGAAGTCTTCCTGGAACGCGGGGCCGCCCTTGCTCAGGGCATGGAAGCGGGCGTCGATTTGGTGGAAGCACTCGATTTCGTAGGGGCTCAGGTCCTGGGCGAAATGGGCCAGGTAGACTGCGCGCCAATGGTCGAAGCCGAGCGCGAGTTCGTCGGTGACGCAGGCGAATTCGGGGAAATGGGTGAGTTGGGTTTCGGCGGGTGCGGCGAGGAGTTGTAGAGCCTCCAGGGTGCTCTGGCGGATCCAGGGGAGGTTTGGGTCGTCACTCATCTGGGGATGCTTTGCAGGTAGGTGACGACGGCTTGTTTGAGGTCCTCTTCCACCTGGTCGCTGAAGACCGAAGTTTTGGGCTCGTAGCCGCCTTCGGCGAAGCCGGCCTTGGTGGGAAGATAGCCGATCCACCCGTTGTTATAGCCGAAGAAAAAGGTCTTGGCGAATGGTGAGTGGTTGCGGACGTACATCGCGATTTCGCAGAACATCTCCACCGGGACACCCCAGGCTACCGTGTCGTTCAGCTTGAAGAAGCGCACGGGAAGGCGGACTAGCGGCTTGCCGGATGGGGAGGTTTTCGCGTAGGCGGCGAGGTCTTCGTTCCAATCGAGGCCTTCCTTGCGCGGGGTGTCGACCCAGAGTTCGCCGGCCCAGAGTTTGACGTCAGAGGAGCCTGCGCCGAGGGCCTGGTTGGCGGCGATGATCTTATCGCCGAGCAGGATGTTGAACTGGGTGAGGTGGCCGGCTCTGGGGGTGGGGTAGACCGAATAGATGGGGGCGATGTTGCCGGCGGCGCCGTTGACGTAGAGCATGGGGGCGCCGAGTTTCTTTTCGACGTAATCGGCCACGATACCCTGGGCGTCGCCGCTGATCTGCATCCAGGAGCCGCCAAGGACGGTGCCGTGCATGGCGTAGTTGGCGACCAGCGCCATCAGGGAGCCGTCGGCCTTTTCGAGGCGGATGAGGCCGATCTGGCGGTCGACCGGGCCGTCAGGGTTGAGGCCGAGGGAGATCTGGCCGTCGACATCGAGGGCGCGGCGGTTGATGTTGGCCATGGCCATGCCGGTGCCGGTGGCGAGGCGGGCGGGTTGGAGGTTATTGACGGCTTCCTTGGTGGCTTTGATGAGGGATGTGAGGAAGAACTCGGTGTACTCGTTGTCGACGGGATGTTCGGAGCGGCCTTTGAGGAGGACAGTGTAGATGCCGGGCGGGCCGACTTCGGGGGCGGAGTGGGTGTGGGTGACGGTCCACCAGAAGTGGGTGGCTGGGATGCCGGTTTCCTTCTGGAGGCGGCGGGCGGCCTCTTCGTAGACGGTGGGGGAGAACATGCAGACGTCGGAGGAGACGAGGATGAACTTCGACGAGCCGTCATCCATGGCGACGACGCGGTGATGGATGCGGTCGTGGACGCCGGTGGATTGGCGGGCGGCGTAGCCGAGGAGCCATTTTGGGGTGGTGGGGGTGATGTCGACTTTGACTACGGAGGCGCGGAAGGCGGCGGCCGCGGGGAGTTGGGCGGCGGCGAGGAGGGCGAGGGTGAGGAGCGTGCGCATGGCGAAGGGATTAGTGTATCGTTGTCAGGGCTTTTTGAGGTAGGCGATGAGGTCGGCGGCTTGCTGTGGGGTGATCTCCTTGTCGAGGTCTTCGGGCATGGCCGAGAGGTTGGAGACGTACATCTGCTTGATGCTGGCGCGGGGGATGACGTCCTTCTTCTGCTGTTCGTGGACGAGGGTGATGGTGGTGGAGGTCTGCTCGCCGATGACGCCTTCGAGGATCTGGCCCGACTGCGTTTCGACGACGTAGGCCTCGTACATCTGGGCAATGGAACGGCTGGGGAGGAGGATGTCGGAGAGGAGGGCTTCGGCGGTGCGGTTGCGGACGGTGGCGAGGTCGGGGCCGACTTCGGAACCCTTGCCATTGAGCTTATGGCATTTGGAGCAGATGTTGTCGAAGGTGGCTTTGCCTTTGGTAGGGTCGCCGGGTTGCTTGTCGATCACCGCCAGGTAGCGCTGGTAGATCTTCTCGCGTTCGCCGGCGTTGCCCGCGAGCAGGGTGCGGGCCTTTTCGCGGAGGGCGGGGTCGCGGTTCATCTGCATCTGGACGCGCATGCGGAGGGGAAGGGACCAGGGCTGGACGGCGCCCTCTTCGATGGCGTTGAGGAGCATGGTGAAGCGCTGCTGGTCGGTGAGGAAGGCGGTGGCGGCTTCCGAGCGGATGGCGGGGGTCATGGCTCGCCAGTGGGTGAGGAAGAACCTGGCTGGCTCCTGGCCTTTCTGTTTGGCGAGGGCGCGGATGGCGGCGAGTTGGACCTCTTCGGGCTCACTGGGAGCAGTCTGCGTTTCGTAGAACGCCGGTGGTTGGGGGTTGGTCGAGAGGGCGGTGAGAGCGATGGCGTTGGCGCGGCGGCCGGCAGGTTGGGTGCGGTCCTTGGCGGTGGCCACGGCTTTGACGAGGAGGGCGGCGGAGTTGGGCGGCAGGCCGGAGAGTTCGAGGAGATGGAGGGCGGCGCGGCTGACCGGGGCGTCGGTGTCGTCATAGAGGCGGAGGAGGAGCGGGTTGGGGGAGAGGGTGGCTTTGCGGGAGCGGATGCCGGTGGCGAGTCCATCCAGGACGGGGGCGCGCCACCAGGCGGCCTGGTGGGAGGTGGCGAGGGTGAGGACTTTGTTGGTTTCGGCGGGGTTGCCGCGGGCGCCGATGATGGCGCCGAGTTGCTGGAGGTAGTTCGTGCGGCCGGGGGTGGCGTTGCCAGGGGCACGAGTGGCTTCGGTCAGGGCAGGGAGCGCTTCGTCGGACCCGGCGCTGAGGGCGGCCATCTGCATCCAGCGGTCTTCGCTGTCGCGGTCGAGGAGTTGCTTGCGGACCTTGGCGGCGGCGGGGGTTTGGAGATAGCCGAGGGTGGCGAGAAGTTGGAAGCGGACGCGCGGATCGGTGTCGTTAGCCATGGTGAGGAGGCGGGCGGTGAGGGTGGCGTCGGTGAGGCGGGATTCGGCGAGGATGATGGCGTTCTCGCGGACGCCAGGTTCGGGGTCGGCGAGGGCGGCGAGGAGGGTGTCGGATTCGAGTTTGTTGAGACCTTCGAGGGTCCAGAGGGCGTGGAGCCGGCCGAGGGGGGACTTGCCGTTGCGGGCGAGCTTTTGGAGGGGGGCGATGGTGTTGGCGTCGTTGCGGTCGACCAGGAGGCGTTGGGAGTTGCGGCGCCACCAGATGTTCGGCTTTTCGAGGTTGGCGATGAGTTGATCGTTGGTGGCGTTGCTGAGTTTGGGGAGCGCGGTGGTGACGGCTGGCGCGTTGGCGGGGGAGAGGAGGTAGATGCGGCCTTTGTCCTTGCCATCGTAGAGGTCTTTGCCTTCGCCGGCGTCCTTGGACATCCATTCGGGGTGTTCGATCATCTTGCGGTAGTAGTCGATGACGTAGATGCCGGGATTAGGGCCGATGTAGAAGTTGACGGGGCGGAACCAGTTGTCCGACGAGGAGAGGAACTCCGTGTTGGGTTGGGCGCGCTTGGCGATGTAGGTGGGGCCGGAGGGGGTCCAGAGGTCGCGGTGGACGAGGCTGTGGACGGGTTCGGCGACGAGGGTGCCGCCTTCGAACCAGGTGATAGAGCAGGCGGAGGTGAAGATGCCGGCACCGCTGAGCAGTTCGAATCTTGGGCTTTTGACGGTGAAGAAGACCTGGGCGGCGGCGCCATGGTCCGAGGTGTCCTGCATGGAGGAGGCGGCGAGCAGGTGGGGGTTGCGGGCGAGGTAGCGGGCGGCGAGCATCTCCTGGCGGGCGTGGTTGGAGTTGTTGACGGTGAGGAGGCGGCCGTAGTCGTCGAAGCCGAGGCCGTATTGGGAGGTGCTGGAGGTGGTTTCGAGTTGGAAGGTATCGGGCTTGAAGCGGACGTTGCGGCGCTCGTTCTTGACGGTGGGAGTGGGGCGATCGGCGAAGCGGATGTCGGTGCCGTGATCGCCGAACTTGTCGGCGTAGACGATGGCGGTGGCGAAGCCTTCGTGGGCGAGGTAGATCCAGTTGTCGAGGCCGTAGGTGGGGGAGTTTACGGTGTGCTGGGGGTTGGTGAAGGCGAAGCCGGTGAGGATGGGCTTCTTGATGTCGGCCTTGCCGTCGTTGTTGGTGTCTTCGAGGTACCAGAGGTTGGGGGCGTCGGTGACGAGGACGCCTTTCTTCCAGCGGGTGATGCCGGTGGGGAGGGTGAGCTTGTCGGCGAAGAGGGTGGAGGTGTCGGGC
>JAEUQF010000417.1 GCA_016789745.1 Bryobacterales bacterium | reverse complement strand
CAGGTATCGGCGATGTTGTTGCGTTGGAGGAGGGTGATGTACTCGCCCAAGGAATGCGCGGCGGTGACGTCGGTGTAGGGCAGCACGGGGGTGACGGGCTTCTGGAGTATGGCGAGCCGCTGGCCTCCGATGAAGCAGGTGCTGAGACGTGGGGCGCCGGTGCCGTTCGGTTGCGCGGTGATGGGGAGGGTTTGGTCGCCGGCGAGGGCGGAGGTGGCGGCGCTGAGCCAGGTTTCCGAGCGGCCGGCGATGTAGCTGCAGGCGGGGTCGGCCGTGACGGTGACGTTGCGGGTGGAGGTAGTGGAGTCGAAGGGATCGGGGCGTTGGAGGCGGAGCGAGGAGCAGGATTCGCCGACCTGGCGGACGTCGAGGGGTGCGTTGCCGATGAGGAGGGTGGCCTGGCGGGTGAGGGCTGATGGGTTGGGGTCGATGCGGTAGTTGAGGTAGTTGGCGGATTTGCGGATGGTGAGCCAGGAGGGGAGTTGGGTGACGTCCCAGGTGCAGTTGTTGGCGGTGGTGACGTCGATGCGGCCGAGGTCGCCGGAGGCTGGGGCTTGGAGGAGGGTGGGGCTGAGGATGATGCTGCAGCCGGCGCCGGTGTAGGCGAATTCGGCGGTGAGGTTGGTGCGGCCGTTGAGGACGAAGTCGAGGGGATTGGCGGTGCTGGTGAGAGTGCCGGACCAGCGGACGAAGGAGTAGCCGGGGTTGGGGCGGGCTTCGAGGGTGAGTTTGTTGCCGTTGACGAGGGGGGTGGTGGGGAGGGAGATGGTGCCGGCGTTGGTGGGGGAGGGGGTGGTGGTTAGGGAGCCGGGTTCGTCGGCGACGTAGAAGTTGACTCGCACTTCGGCCGTTGTTGGCTCAGTGGCCCCGATGCCTGATGGCAAACCGGAGGCGAATCGAATCACCGAACTATGGAAGCCGGCGCTCTTCGTAACCATGTCCGGCGTTAGCGTCAGTTGGCGCGTTGTGGAGATGCCGGCGACAAAGTTGCCATTGGTGGGCGTGACAGAAAGCCATCCGCCGTCAAAGCCGGAAGCCACCCACGCGGTGGTCTTTTGCGGGTCTCCAGCGAGCAGAACAGTCTGAGATTGGGGCGGCGCCTGCCCTCTGGTGTAGCTGAATGTGACATCCGACGGCGTTGCGGTGTAGACGATGGGGATGCGCACCGTCACGAGTTGGAAGGTGGTTGGTCCAACGCCTTCCGCCTGAATTGAGAGGATGCGTGGCGCGGCCGTCACGATGCAGAAGCCGAGCAGGTCATACAGTTGCGCTTTGCCCGGACCGGCGGACTGGATTACCTCGCCGTCGGTATTGAATCTGGTGAGTACCGGAGTGTTCTCAGGACTGATGACATCGAAGATAACGGGTGATCTGCTGTTCGGCTCGTCCACGCAAATCCTGGTTACCGTCTGTGGGACGATGAGACTGGCGCGTGTGAGACGCGCGCGTAGTTCGTAGGTGGCGGTGTTGCCACTGGTAAAGGTGGGGCGCTGCGCGAGTGAGAAATAGACACCGTTGCTCTCCACAGCCACGAGTTCATAACCGGGCGAGACGCCGATGGCATGGAACGAAACGGCGAGTTTCACATCCGCGCTGCCGGCCATGCTGATTGTGATGTTGGCCCATTTGTGGAAACTGCTGCCCTCGCTGGCGGTCACGCGAATCTGGCCAAATGTGCCGTAGGTGAATGCGGTGCTGGACGTGTCGATGGTCTGTGAGCCGGTAGGAGGGATGAGTTCCATGGTGGTCCCCCCAGACGAAGCTTGGGTGCCGCCGCCCTCCCACTCCAGCCCTACGCTGAACGTGACGGGCTGCGCGAATGCGGGCGTTACAAGTGCGAACCACACCAAAATGAGAGAGAACACCCCTGAGATATAGCAAAAACCTCTCGCCCGTGTCCGCGTTGTAAGGTGGGAAGATGTCGCGCAATCAGGTTCGCCGTCTTCCGGAACGTGGCCGGTACGATGAGGAGTCCATTCACGCCATACTCGATGCGGCGTTCCTGTGCCATGTTGCGTTCAACGTGGATGGGCAGCCGTTCGTCATCCCGACGCTCTTCGCTCGCGAAGGGAACACGCTGTATCTGCATGGGTCGGCGGCGAGCCGCATGTTGCGGCAGTTGAAGGAAGGGATCGCGGCGTGCATCACGGTGACGCTGGTGGACGGGCTGGTGCTGGCGCGGTCGGCGTTTCATCACTCGATCAACTACCGCAGCGCGGTCTGCTTCGGTACGGCGAAGGCCGTCGAAGGGGACGAGGAAAAGAACCGTGTGCTGGCGCTGATTTCGGAGAACGTCATTCGCGGACGTTGGGATGAGGTGCGGCCGCCGACGGCGCAGGAATTGAAAGCCACGCTCGTGCTGGCGTTCACCATTGAAGAAGCATCGGGCAAGGTGAGGACGGGCGGTCCCAAGGATGACGCGGAAGATTACGCGTTGCCGGTGTGGGCGGGCGTGTTGCCGTTGTCGGTGCAGGCGGGGGCGCCTATCCCCGATGGCGATCAGGGCGCCGCGGTGCCGGCGTACGTCACAGGCTGGGAGAGCCCTCGGCCACGCAGGAGTGAGGATCCGGAGGCCAGCGATGGCTCGGGAGCAGAGGGGTAACGCGCTTGGTATTGGCGCGGGCGGCGCGTTGGCGGATATCTTCGATGCGGTCGCCGGTGAGCGGGTGCGAGGACAGGTACTTCGCGGCGCGGGGCATATCGCCGCTGACCTGATCCAATAGTTCGAGCATGCCGACCATGGCGTGCGGATCGATGCCGGCATCGCCCATCATTTCGAGGCCGTCGCGGTCGGCTTGCTGCTCGTCGGCGCGCTGGTAGTGGAGGGAGCCGAGGTTGCCGGCGATGGCGGCGAGGGTGTCGGTGGGGTCGCCAGTGAGCAGGGCGAGGGCAAGCCAGATGGAGACGCCGCGCAGCATGCCTTTCACGCTGTGCCGGTGGAGAACGTGCTGCATTTCGTGCGCGAGGACAGCGGCGGCCTGTTCGGGTTTGCGCGTTTTGTCGAGCAGGCCGCGGTAAATGACGATGTAGCCGCCGGGGGCGGCGAAGGCATTCATCGTGGGGTCATTGACGACGTAGACGCGGAATGTATAAGGGGAGTCGGGCAGGGTGGCGCCGAGGGTTTCGGCGATGCGGTTGATGGCGGGGTCGAGACAGCGCTTGGACTTGGGCGCGAGGGATTCCAGCGCGGCGCGGCCGAGTGTTTCTTCGGTGCTGCGCGGGACGAGTTTCGCAAACGCCGAGGCAGCGAAGGAGAGTCCGTAGTAGGCAGCGGTTAGCAGCAGTCCGATGATGACGATGGCGGCAATGACCAGACTGATGGCGATGTCGCGTTCGCGTTTCCCGCTGTTACGGATGCGGTGCCAATCGGCAAGCAGAGACTGGTCTTCGAGGATGAGGAACTGCGGGCCGCGCGCGATGTGGACGCGCTGGGGCTGCTCGTGAATCTGCGTTTGCTCGAACGGCCACCAGAGTTGCGGACCGTCGGCAGGTTGGATGGCGATGCCGTGTGGGGCAAGGATCACCTGCACGGATTGCGGCGGCGACACGCCATCGCCCAACTGCGCCGGATAGGCAGACTGCATGCACTTTCAGTGTAGGCTCCTACAGGGAGTTCCGGATGGATGAGTGTAAAACCATATGGCATAATGGCCGAAGCAGCTTCAGGAGATACCATGTTTCGTTACACTCCGCCAGTAGTCCGCCTACTGATCGTTTCTTCCCTCCTTCTTCTACCCGTTTATGCTCAGGAGTTCCGGTCCACGTTGAGTGGACGTGTGATGGACTCGAGCGGCGCCGCGATCGCGGGTGCCAAAGTGGTAGCCACAGAAACCCAGACCGGCGCGCGAGCCGAAGCTAGTTCGGGCGCCGAAGGTGAGTACTCCCTTCCGTTTCTATCCCCGGGTCCGTACACGTTGTCAGCCGAAGCGCCGGGCTTCAAGAAGTATGCGCAGGAAGGCATCCAGATTGGGACGAACCAGCGCTTGACGCAGGACATCAAGCTGGAGATTGGCGCGCAGACCGAGAGTGTGACGGTGACGGCGGATGCGAGTCTGCTGTCTACGGCGACGGCATCGGTGGGACAGGTGATTAGTTCGAACATGGTGGAGAACATCCCTATGAACGGGCGCACACCGTTGACTCTGGCGCAGTTGGCGTTCGGTGTGACGCCGGCGAGCGATCCGCGGTTCACGCGTCCTTTTGACAATGCTGGGCCGAGCGGGTTTTCGATGGGCGGCGGGCAGTCGCAGACCAATGAATTGCTGATTGACGGTACGCCGGACATGACGCGCAACCGGCGTGTGGCGTACAACCCTCCGGTAGACGCGGTAAGCGAAGTGAAGGTGGAAGCCTTCCAGCCGGACGCTGCCTATGGCAATACCAGCGGCGGCACGGTCAACGTCGTCATGAAGGGCGGGACGAACGATTTTCACGGCAGCCTGTACGAGTTCAACCAGGTGTCGGCACTGAAGGCGACGCAGTTCTTCACCAACGCCGCCGGGCAGAAGAAGGCGGTGACGCGGTTCAATCAGTACGGCGGTACGGTGGGCGGGCCCGTCATTCTGCCGAAGATCTTCAATGGCCGCAACAAGCTGTTCTTCTTCTTTGCCTATGAAGGCATTCGGCAGAGCGAGCCGGAGCCGACGTTTTCGACGGTGCCGACGGCGGCACAGCGCAACGGCGACTTTTCGCAGTTGCTGACGCAGGGCTCGATCTATCAGTTGTATGATCCGTTTTCGGGCGTGAGTCAGAACGGCATTGTGCAGCGGCAGCCGTTCGCTGGAAACATTATTCCGGCGAACCGCATCAGCGCGATCGGCAAGAACGTAATGAATTTCTATCCGCAGCCGAACGCGGTGGGACGGCCGGATGGGCGCGACAATTTCTTTTCGAACGCGATCCGCTCGGATGTGTTCAGCGGCTACATGGGGCGTTTGGACTACAACGTTTCCGATCGCCACAAGTTCTTCTTCAACATGCGGCAGAACGACCGTGTGGAGAACCGCGGCAACCGGTTCAACAATATCGTGACGGGCAACTTCCTGTCGCGCGTGAACTATGGCATGACGTTCGATGATGTTTACACGTTCACGCCGACCTTGATTCTGAACACGCGCGCGGGTTGGACGCGGTTTACGGAAGGCAACACGCGGCCGCACAATGGCTTCGACTTCCTGAGCCTGGGCTTCCCGTCGAGCCTGGCGCAATCGAGTGCCCGGCAGGTATTTCCACGCTTCGAGATGTCGAATGGCGGGACGTCGATTGGAGATTCGGGCGGGGACAGCACGCCGTTCGATACGTTCCAGATCTTCCTCGCAGCGACGAAGATCACGGGCAAGCACAGTCTGAAGTTCGGCACGGATCTGCGGCAACAGAGGGAGAGTTCGAATAGCTTTGGCAATTCGAGCGGCCGTTACGAGTTCAATGCGAACTGGACGCGTGGGCCGGCCTTCAACTCACCGGTGGCTCCGAACGGACAGGATATGGCGGCGCTGCTGATGGGTCTGCCGACAGGCGGCAACTGGCAGGTCAACGCGACGCGTACGCAGAGCGCGAACTACTATGCCTTCTTTTTGCAGGATGACTGGCGCGTGAGTTCGACCCTGAGCTTGAACCTGGGCCTGCGGTATGAAAAGGAAACGGGCACGATTGAGCGGTTTGACCGCACGCTGAATGGCTTTGACTTCGGGGCGACCAACGCGGTGACGAACGCGGCGAAGACGGCCTATGCGGCCAGCCCGAACGCCTTGTTGCCAGCGGCGCAGTTCAACCCGGTGGGCGGCGTGACGTTCGCGGGCAGCAACGGGCGGCGCTCGGTTTATACGACGTACCCAGCGGCGTTTGCGCCGCGGTTTGGGTTTAGCTGGTCGCCGATCGGGCCGAAGACGGTGATCCGCGGCGGCGTGGGCATGTTCTATTCCACGTTCGGGACCCTTGGCATTCAGCAGCCGGGCTTCAGCCAGCAGACGCCGATTACGGCTGACGTGAACAACTTCCTGAACCCGGTAATCACGCTGGCGAACCCCTTCCCGGGGGGCATTCTGCAGCCGGTGGGCTCGTCGCTGGGGGTGAACACGTTCCTGGGCCAGAACGTGACGTTCACGAATCCCAACCCTGGCCAGCCGTACATCTGGCGATGGAATTTCAACGTCCAGCGCGAACTGGGCAACAACATGGTGGTGGAACTTGGTTACATGGGCTCCAACGGATCGCAGTTGGCCGTTAACCGGGACCGCAACTACATTCCGCTGGAGTTTCTGTCCACCAGCCCGACGCGCGACCAGGCGAACATCAACCGGCTAACGGCCACGACGCCCAATCCGTTCCGGGGTCTGCTGCCAGGGACCAGCCTGAATGGCAACACGATCTCCACCGAGCAGTTGCTGCGGCCGTATCCGCAGTTCAACGGACAGAACGGGGTTCGCATGGAAGGCGATACTCACGGCTATTCGCGTTTCCACCAGATGATGTTGCGCTTTGAAAAGCGCTACGCGTCCGGATTCAGCCTGCTGACCAACTTTACGTGGCAGAAGATGATGGAAGCGGTGGACCGTCTGAATGAAGCCGATCCTTTCCTGGCGTACCGCATCGGCGATGAAGACCGCAAGCTGCGCTTCATCATGAGCGGCGGCTACGAACTGCCGTTCGGCAAGGGCAAGCCGCTGCTGTCGGATGTGGGAGCGTGGGGCAACCGGCTGGTGGGCGGCTGGATGCTGAACGGCATCTGGAACGTGCAGTCGGGCCCGCCGGTGGACTGGTCGAACAACGGCACCATCTATCTGGGCGGTCCTCTGAACTGGGATGCCCGCAATGTCGGCAACACGTTCAGCCGGACGGCCTTCAACACCGTGGCGGCGCAGCAGTTGGACCGGAACCGGCGCGTGTTTCCGCGGCGGTTCGACAATCTGCGCGCCGATGGGGTGAGCAACGTGGACCTCTCGGTGATCAAGAACATCGCGATCGTGGAACGGGTGCGCCTGCAGTTCCGGGCCGAAGCATTTAACCTGCTCAACCGGGCACAGTTCAATGGACCGAATGTGACCCCGGCGGATCAGAACTTCGGACGCATCACGTCGCAGGCGAACTTGAACCGGTCGATCCAGTTGGCGGCGCGGCTGGTGTTCTAACGCTTTTCGGCAAAATTGGCGAAAGGGGCGGCCTTACCGGGCCGCCCTTTTTCTTTTTGGGGGATGTTACGAGCGGGCGGTCAGGGCGCGGTTCAGCAGGTTCGACGTGATGCGCTGGACGCGCGGGTCGGGGCCTTGCGGGCGCACGAAATGCGACCAGGGCAGCACATGGCCGGGGGGTGAGGCCAGGCCCTGCGCCCACCAGATCGTCGCGGCGTTGAACACGATGTTGCCTTTGGGCCCGGGATAGATGGTGGCGGTATAGGAAGTGGGGCGCACGCCGCCGCTGAGCACGTCGCCTTCGGCCACTACCTCCAGGCCGGCGATGTCCGCGGGGTCGCCGTGATGTTCCCAGCCCACGAGGCCGGGGATGCGGTCGCCCTGTTTCATGTAGGTGCCGTCGAACATCCAGTGGCGGGGGTGGGAGCAGATCCAATCGCCGCCGCCGTTGAAGGGGTAGACGGATTGGGCACCGATCAGCCTGTTGGCCGGCGGTGCCTCCTGGGGGAAGGGGTATTGGAAGAACTCGGGGAAGTTGCCGTAGAGGCCGCCGAAGATGCCCTGGCGATTGAGGATGCGGTTGGGGCGGTTGTCGGCCGCAGCCTGGAAGGGCGTGAGGCCGAAGACGGCATTGCCGCTCAGGTAGAGCTGGCTGACGCCGGCTTTCACGGCGGCCAGGGCGTTGTTGTATTGGCGGATGTCCCAGTATTCGTCGTGGCCGACGCTGAGGAAGGCGCGTGAGCGGAGGAACTGCGCGGGGTCGATCATGTCGGAGTTGGAGACGTAGCTGACGTCGTAGCCGAGCATTTCGAGCCAATAGGCGAGGGGGAATTCCCACAGGAGGAACTCGCCGGAGCCGATGGTGAGCGGGTGGTCGGCGAAGATCTGGGAGTACTTGCCGTAGGGGCGGTCGAAGGAGACGGCGATTTCGGGGGCCCAGGCGTGGCGGGGGGCGGTGTAGAGCGAGTAGTCATCGGGCCAGCGATTGTAGGCGGCCCAGGTGTTGTCGCTGGTTTGGAAAAGGATGTCGGCGCGGCGGTTGTCGCGGACGAGGAAGATGATGTAGCTCTGCCAGGAGTGCTCGTGTTTGGACTGGGGGACGGTGCGCAATTTGGCGAGGTAGACGCCGCTGAGCCAATCGGCGCCGATTTTGATTTCGACGGAGGGCTGCCAGCGGCAGGCGCGGAGGCGGAAGTCTTCGATGGGGGGGTCGGGTTGGGGAGAGACGGGGATGGGGCCGAGGGTATCGACCAGACGCGCGCCCGTTCCGCCGTAGTATCCCATGCGATACAGGTCGATCAGAACGGGACGCGCAGGCTGGGCGCTGAGGGCTACGGGCAGGCGGTCGCCGGCCACCACCGACTGAAAGAAGGCATAGCCCTCGACGAGCGAGGTACGGAAGCCTTTGCCTGCGTTGGGGCGGATGGCGGTGAGTTGCCAGTCGCGAGTGCCGGGCTTGCGGTTCTCGCGGGCGATGAGGCCGGACGATGGCGGCGGAACCGCGGCAGCGAGCGAACTGAGAAACCAATCACGCCGGCGCATGTAGAGCGATTATGTCAGGTTGGCGGCGCGCCGCGACCTAGACACTGATGACGGGGCACGGGCTGTGCCGGATGATGCCGTACGCGTGGGCGCGGATGCGGCCGAAGACGCCGCCGGTGGAGCCGCGTCCGATGACGAGCATGCCCAGGCCGTTAGCCTTGGCGAGTTCAGCCACCTCCAGCGGCACGTTGCCGGCGCCGATGCGGACCGGGACGTCGATGCCCACTTCCTTCTGGATCTCGGCGATGCGGGCGGCGGCCTCTTCGGCGAAGCGCTCGCGCCAATTGGGCTCAAAGTACTCGCCGGACATTCCTTCGATGGAAGGGGTGACGTGGAGGACTTCGAGTTCGGCGCTGGCGTTTTTGGCGAAGCAGACGGCCCATTTGAGGACGTTGGCGCAGGCTTCATTCAAGTCCAGCGCAACGCCCACCTTGCGAATGTGGATCTCTTCGGGCTCCGGCGTATCTTCCATATGGACGCCGGTGAGGACGGGGCATTCGGCGTCATGCAGAACCTTAGCGGTGATGGAGCCGAGCATGAAGCGGCGGAAGCCGCCGTAGCCGTGGGTGGGCATGACGATCATGTCCATCTGTTGATTTTGGGCGTACTCGGTGAGGCGGCGCGCGGGGTCGCCTTCGAGCAGCACGCGGTGTAGTTTGAAGGCCTGCAACTCCACATCGAGGAAGTACTCCAGGTCCTTGCGGGCCTGCTCGGTACGGGCCAGGGTGTACTCCTGGATGACGCCGCCGCCGAGGTCCGCCATGCTGTACTCCAGATGAGGGGGCGGCAACACGTGGGCGAGCGTGACTTCCAGGTCAAAGTGGGAATGCAGGGCGTCCAGGACGCGAGCCGCGCCGCGGCAGCGGTTCGAGAAATCGACGGGGAACAGGACGTTCTTCAGCCGGAACATGAGAGCCTCCTTCTGAACGCAGCGGACAATTATTTCTTTGCACGTGCGCGGCCAGCCTTGGAAAGGGAGGTGAGGGAGGGCGGAGTTTCCCCATGTCGATGGAATAGGGGCACTTAGGAAGGCCGGGAGGTAAGCAGGGGTACGAAGAGAATGCGAGGGGAGCTGAAAGAAAGGGACACGAAGGCTTCCGTTATGAGTCATTTCCCCCATCCCTTGTTGCGCTCGGGTGGTAAACTGCTGAAAGAGACTCAATTCTCATGCCGAAACTTCTTGAAAGCTGGCAGCAGTCCCGCGTTCTGGAAGCGGTCTTCGATCATCTTTCCGACGCATTGGTGTTGTACGACACACATATGCGGATCACCGGAATGAATCGCGCGGCCGAACAACTGTTCGGCATGAGCGCGGACGAGATGGTTGGGACGCATTGCCGGGAGTTCTTCAATTGCGGCCCATGTGAAGCCGGATGTGGCGTCCAACTCGGCTCATCACAGTTGTCGTTGGCAAACGGCACGGTGCGGCTGCGCACGGCGGGAAACCTGGAACGGCTGGCGTTAATCCGAACCGAGCAGATCTTCGATGATGACGGGGAACTGCAGGGGACGGTAGCGACGGTCAAAGACATTACGGATGAATTTCTGCCGCAGAAGCGGGACATGGTGGCAGAGTCACCGTCGATGCGGGATATCGCGTTGTTCCTGAAGCGGGTGGCATCGAGTGAAGCGGCGACCGTGCTGATTGAGGGCGAGAACGGTACGGGTAAGGATATGGTGGCGAAGACCATTCACTACTCGAGCATGCGCCAAACCGAGCCGTTTATCGCCATTAACTGCGCGGCCATTCCCGATACCCTGCTTGAAAGCGAACTGTTCGGCTTTGAAAAAGGTGCGTTCACCGATGCCCGTTCGCAGAAGCGCGGGTTGTTCGAACTGGCCGATAAAGGAACGCTGTTTCTGGACGAAGTCGGTGAGATTCCGGTGATGCTGCAGGCGAAACTGCTGCGTGTACTGGAAGAGCAGACGTTCCGGCGGCTGGGTGGGCTGAAGGACATCAAGCTGGATATTCGCGTGATCGCGGCGACGAACCGCAATCTGCAGGAAGCGGTAAAGGAAGGGGCATTCCGCCAGGACCTATATTTCCGGTTGAACGTCATCCACGTGCAGATACCGCCGCTGCGGGAGCGGCGGGAAGATATTCTGCCGCTGGCCCGTCATTTCATTGAGCACTACAACCATAAATTCAAGCGCCAGATCCTGGGCCTGACGCCGCAGTCCGAACAGATGCTGCTGCATTATGACTGGCCGGGTAACGTGCGCGAAGTGCGCAATGCGGTGGAGCGGGCGATGATTCTAGAAGACTCGTCGTTCCTGCAGCCGGAGAGCCTGCCGCTGACGCTGACGCGCGTCAATCGCGATACGCTGGCTCTGCCGGTGGCAGCCACCACGTCGGAGAATTTCCCATCGGAAGGCGTTTCGCTGCAGGATGCCGAGCGCGGTTTGGTGGTACGAGCGTTGGAGAAGACCAACGGCAACCAGACACAGGCGGCGCGGTTGTTGAAGATTACGCGAGACACGCTGCGCTACAAGATGAAGAAGTTCAACTTGCGGTGATCGTGTGGGCAAGCCTTTTGTTTGGGAGACGCGCATCCGTTTCGTGGACACGGATGCTTCCGGGCGCATCCACTACACGTCCATGTTCCGGCACTTTGAAGTAGCCGAACAGGAGTTTCTGCGCGAGGCGGGCTTTCCGTTCAGCGGTCCGGCGTTGGAGGAGTACAGTTTTCCGCGCGTGCATGTGGAGTGCGACTACCGGTCCGAGTTGCGTTACGACGATCTGGTGCAGATTGCGATGCGCGTGGAGCGGCTGGGGCGAACTTCCTATACGTTGGGCTTTGCGGTGAGGTGCGAGGGGCGGGAGGCCGCTGTGGGGCGGATCGTGGTGGTGTGCATCAGCAAACGCGAGAAGAAATCGACTCCGATTCCGGCGGAATTCACGGCAGTGCTGGAAGGGCTGGTGGAGGCGTCGGGCGGGTAGTTCTCCGCCGGTGCAGTCAGTTTTCAGGCACGCCGGCGGCGGGGGCCTTGGTGGACCATTGGACGAGTGTCTGGCGCAGATGGTCCAGTTGCACGGGTTTCGGCAGAAAGTCATCCATTCCGGTTTGCAGGCAGCGCGTGCGATCGCCATCGAGGACGTTCGCGGTCATGGCAATGATGGGAGTGCGGGGGCGCGGGCCTTCGGCTTCGATGCGGCGGATCTCACGGGTGGCTTCAAAGCCATCGAGGATAGGCATCTGGCAGTCCATGAGGATGAGGTCGTAGGCGCGCTCCTGCCAGAGGCGGACCGCCTCACGGCCGTTGGCGGCAATGTCGACGCGGCAGCCGAAGCGCTCTAGCACGCGCTGGGCCAGTCGCTGGTTGATGACGTTATCCTCGGCCACCAGCACCGACAGGTTTGTGGCAGGGGCCTCGTTGGCGGCGGGTGCCGGAGTGGGGGATAGAGGAACAGCGGCAGCGCCGATGCATTCGGCCACGCGCAGATAGTAGTCGCGCGGGCGGATGGGCTTAGTGAGAACGACGCGGGCTCCGGCTTCTTCCAGGGTTTGCCGGTCGGAACTGCGGCGGAGGCGGGTTAAGACCAGCAGTCCGGCGCCGGGGATGCGCGCGCGGATCACGGCGATCTGGCGGCAGAGTTCGGCTGACCAGAGGTTGGCGCCGTCAAGGATGACCACACGGGGGCCGCCGATGGTGGGGACGCGGTAAGACTCTTCGAAAGAACTGAGCAGGTCCACCCGCATTCCGACCGAGCGGAGCATGCTGGTGAAGTGGTGGCGTGTGCGCTCCGAGCCGCCGCAGACGACAGCGCCTTCCCCTGCCAGCGCCTGCAGCGTCTCTGTACTGAGAATGCACTGCTCCGGCTCCGGCACGGCAACAGGAATGCGGAAGCTGACACGGGTACCCTTGCCGAGTTCGCTGGCCAGTTCGATAGAGCCGCCCATAAGGTCACAGAGGCGGCGGCAGATGGCCAGGCCGAGCCCGGTTCCGCCGAAGCGGCGGGTGGTGGAGGCATCGCCCTGGATGAATTCCCGGAACAGGGAGGCCTGGGCTTCCGGACCAATACCGATGCCGGTGTCCTGGATGGAGACCGCCAGCACCTGTTCGTCACCGGAGCCATTGGGGGTAAGGCGCACGGAGATGGCGACGCTGCCGGCGTCGGTAAACTTGACGGCATTGCCCAGCAGGTTGAGCAGGATCTGGCGGACGCGGGCCGGATCGGCGACAATCTGCGCGGGCGTGCCGCTGGGGATATCGGTGAGCAGTTCGATTTCCTTTTCCGCGGCCTTGGCGCCGAGAAGGCTGACGACGTCGGCGACGCAGGCTTCCAGATCGAAGGGGACCGGCTCAATGCTGAGCTTGCCGGCCTCGATTTTGGAGATATCCAGGATATCGTTGAGCAGGGTGAGCAGGGATTCGGCGGAGTTGCGGACGGTTTCGGCATACTCCCGCTGCTCGGGGTTCAGTTCGGTTTCGAGCAGCAGCCCGGTCATGCCCAGCACCCCGTGCATGGGCGTGCGGATCTCGTGGCTCATGTGGGCCAGGAATTCGCTCTTGGCGCGAGCAGCCAGTTCGGCGCGCTGGTGGGCTTCCTTCAACTGCTCGACCAGGTTCTGCAGCTTCTGCTCCGCGCGTTTGCGCTGGGTCATGTCGCTGATGGAGCCGGCCATGCGGACCGCGCGGCCATCCCCGGTCCAGACGGCCAAGCCGCGGGCGCGGAACCAGCGGTGCTCCGCTTTTTCGACCCGCAGCCGGCATTCGACATCAAAGGGGACGCGGTCCCGCAGGTGGCGGCGGAGAGCGTCGCGGACCGCTTCGCGGTCATCGGGGTGGAGATGATCAACGAAGAAGTCGGGAGTGGCGGGGATGTTGTCCCGATCCTCGGTGCCGAGCAGTTCGAGAAAGCGCGGCGAGTAATAGACGGCGCCGTGTAGGATATCCCAGTCCCAGATGCCGTCGCTGGTGCCGCGCACCGCCAGTTCGAAGCGCTGGCGCCCGGCGCGCAGTTCGCGTTCCATCTGCTTGCGCTCGGTGACGTCCTGGACCAGCCAGACTTCGATATCCTGGCTGCGGTAGGCGGCCAGTTCCAGGTGCCGGACCTCGCCGTCCTTGCGCCAGCAGAGCATGCTGAAGGGGCCGGGGAAATTGGCACCGCGCTCCTGCTCGTAAAGCGCGCGGGCACCGGCGGCATCGGCGCCACCGAGGCGCTGGAACCAGTCCTGCAGGGTCGAGAGTTCGTCACGGCTATAGCCGGAGATCTCTTCCATGGCACGATTGACGACGAGCGTTTCGCCTTTGCGGAAGACCGCGCCGGCCGGCAGATGCTCCACCAGCATGCGCAGTTGCTGTTCACTGGCGCGCAGGGCTTCTTCGATCTGGCGCCGTACCGTGACATCGGTGAGGGTGCCGAGGAAGCCCGTGCAGGCGCCGGCTTCGTCGCGCACCGGGACGGCCTGAAAGGCGATCCAGAAATCGAGGCCCGTGCTCCGCACCTGAGCTTCGGTAGCGAAGATCTTACCCATCCTCACGGCGGTGGCCCATTCGCTGAGGAAGCGCTCGGCATCATCGGGATGGAGCATGGCGCGCCAGCCTTCCTCGGCAGCTACTTCGAGCGGCATGCCGCAGAGGAGCACAAACTGGTCATTGCCCATGAGCACGCGGCCCTGGACATCGGTCATGAACATGCCGACCGGGGCGTGGCGCATGAGCATTTCGAAGCGATGCTTGGTTTCCCAGAGCGCGCTTTCCTCCCGCTTGCGGTCGACGGCCAGGCCGGCCAGTTCGGCGGAGGCCTCCAGGCCGCGGATCTCGGTGGGGGTAGGACGCCGCACCTGCATATGGAGCAGGGTAAGCGCCCCCAGCACGTTACGGCCGCGGTCGCGAATGGGCATGCTCCAGGCGGCACGCATGCCGTGGGTGACGGCAACATCGCGAAGATGGCGCCAGGCCGGATCCGCGGCGATGTCTTCGGCGATGGAAGTGCGGTTGAAATTCACCGCGGCGGCGGCCGAACCGTTTCCCGGCTGTAGGGTGACAGCGGTCATGGCGCGGGCCAGCGGTTCGGGCAGGCCGGGCATGATGTTGCGGAGGAAGCCGTCGCGATTGGGATTGAGCAGTTGGATGCAGGAGATGGCCTGCGGCCACATCAACTCAATATTGGTATTGATGGCATTCAGCACGGGCTCCAGCGTGGTGCCGGAGGCGAGCATGCGCAACACCTCGCGCTCAGCCTCCAGCGCGTGGGTGACCGTCTGCAACTCCAGCGCCACCTGTTTCTGCTCGGTGATGTCCTGGATGGTGCTGATGAGGCGGGTGAGTTGGCCGTCCTCGCCCACCATGGTGCGGCCGCGGCCCCGGATGACGCAGATCTGGCGGTCAGGGTCGATGAGGCGGAACTCGCAGTCATACTCGCCGCCTTCCCGGGCACAACGCTCGATCTCGGTAAGGTAGTCCATGCGGTCATCCGGATGGACGCAATCGAGGAAGCGCACCAGCGACAGCGTATCGGCGCGGTCCACGCCGGCCATGCGGTAGCCTTCGTCAGACCAGTTTTCGTCGCCGGTTTCGAGGTTCCATTCCCAGCCGCAAAGCTTGGCCACCTGCTCGGCAGCGCGCAGCAGGTGTTCGTTATCGATGAGTTTCTGATCGGGATGGCGCGGCGGATCCAAAAGGAAGCAGCGGAGTCCGGTGATGGCCCCGTTGGGGGCCGTGAGCAGCGTTTCGTGAAGGGCATAGGGACGGCGATTGCCTTCTCCGTCCAGGTACTCGTATTCGGTGGACTGCGGCTCGGCATCGCCCTGCAGTTTGGCGAGCAGGTCGATGCGGCGGGTGTCCTGGAAGTCGGGCGGGTGCAGATGCCAGGCGGGGTGGCCGACGATCTGGTCATGGCGGAGGGCGAGGAGGCGGCAGAGGGCTTCGTTGGCCCAGCTAACAATACCAGACGGATCGATTTCGTGGGCGGCGAAGGGAATCTCGTCCAGAGGGTGTCCGGTACGCAGCCCCGACGGACGGAACTCCAGAATGCGACTGTTGTCGCCTCCGCCGTTCGCAACGTGTCGAGCACACCCCATCTGTGGTCTAGATCGACCACCCGGAGGAAAGTATTAAACCTGCCATTTCCGTGAACAACGGAGAGGGATGGTAAAATCAGCCGAGCCGCCGCTTCCATGGGACCATATTCTCTGTCGCGCCGCAGCACGCTCTGCCTGCCCGCGGCCGCCTTCGCACAACGCCGCCGTCCCAATATTCTCTTCTTTTTCCCGGACCAGCACCGGCACGACTGGGTGGGGGGAAATGCCGCGCTGCCGGTGCTGACTCCGGCTCTGGACAGCATTGCCAAGCAGGGGGTGCGCTTCACGCGGGCGATGGTTGCCAGCCCGCTTTGCGCTCCGTCACGGGCGTGTCTGGCGTCGGGGCGGGAGTACAACCGATGTCCGGTGCGCAACAATAGCTACGACTATCCGCTGGACCTGCCGACGTTCTACCAGTCGCTACGCGAGGGCGGCTACGCCGTGATGGCCTGCGGCAAGATCGACCTGCACAAGGCGACGCGCGACTGGGGTATTGATGGGCGGCGTTTCCTGCCGGAGTGGGGATTCACCTCCGGTATCGATAACGCCGGGAAGGGCGACGCGGTGTCGAGCGGGGCCGTCGAACCGCGCGACCCCTATATGGCCTATCTGCATAGCCGCGGGCTGGCTGGGACGCATCTGGAGGATTTCCGGCGCCGCCGCCAAGCCCAGAGCTACACCAACACCGAGCCCACGCCGCTGCCCGAAGAGGCGTACTGCGACAACTGGATCGCCCAGAACGGATTGTCGCTGCTGCGGGCGGTTCCGGCAGGCAAGCCCTGGTTTCTGCAGGTGAATTTCACAGGCCCGCATAACCCGCTCGACATCACCCGGCGGATGGAGCGCACCGTGCGCGGGCGCAGTTATCCGCAGCCGGTGGATTCGGAGCAATACACGGCGGAGCGGCACGTGGCGATGCGCCAGAACTACACCGCGATGGTAGAGAATATCGACCGCTGGCTGGGCGTGTACCTGGACGAGATCAAGCGGCGGGGCGAGGCGGACAACACCTACGTGGTCTGGTGCAGCGATCACGGGGAGATGCTGGGGGATCACGAATTGTGGGGCAAGAGCGTGCCGTTCCAACCCGCGGTGGGTGTGCCGCTGGTAATGGCGGGCCCGGGGGTGCGGCGAGGGACATCCACCGAAGCGCTGGTCAACCATATCGACTTGGCGGCGACGTTTCTGGACTGGGCCGGGGCGGCGACGTTGCGGGAGAGCGATAGCCGGTCGCTGCGGGGGGTGAGCGAAGGGAAGGCGGAGTCACACCGGGAGTTTGTGCGGTCGGGGTTGGACAAGTGGCGGATGGTGTTTGACGGGCGGTACAAGCTGATTCGCGGCTATGGGATGCCGAAGGGCGCGGGGAAGGGGAAGGCGCCCGAGCCGGGACTGATTCTCTTTGACCGCAAGCTGGATCCGGAAGAGACGAGCAACATTGTGCACAAGGTGCCGGAAGAGGTGGAGCGGCTCTCGAAGCTGCTATAGGGAGTGGGGCGGCACTCGCGCCCACGTCAGGAACGCGCGTCCCTAAATGCAAAAAGGGGGTCCGGTCTTTCGACCGAACCCCCTTTCCGTTTTTGGCCTCTATTCGAAGCCGCGTTTCAGTTTACGGGAAGAACGCACGCACCAGGAACGTCATCAGTTCCCCGCGCGTCAGCGTCCCATCCGGATCAT
>JAEUQF010000416.1 GCA_016789745.1 Bryobacterales bacterium | reverse complement strand
ATGATCCGGATGGGACGCTGACGCGCGGGGAACTGATGACGTTCCTGGTGCGTGCGTTCTTCCCGTAAACTGAAACGCGGCTTCGAATAGAGGCCAAAAACGGAAAGGGGGTTCGGTCGAAAGACCGGACCCCCTTTTTGCGTTCTATGACTTTGTGCGAAAATTTACCCCCTGTTTGCCTACTTGCAACGCGTCCCAAACCATGGTGTGATAGCACATCGCGCTCATGGCAACCTCAACATCGGCTCGCAGGTCCTCCGTTGCTCCTTCCGGGAGTCATGTTGCTCCTTCGAAGGCTCGTTACTGGGTCATCGTCTTCGCTGTCACCCTTTCGATCCTTGCTTACATCGATCGCGTCTGCATCTCGCAGGCCGCGCCCCTCATCTCCAGCGACCTCGGCTTCAGCCGCACCGAAATGGGCTCCATCTTCGCCGCCTTCGCCCTGGCCTACGCTGCCTTTGAAGTGCCCGGCGGTTGGATGGGCGACGCCATGGGGCCGCGCAAGGTCCTCATGCGCATCGTCATCTGGTGGTCGGCCTTTACCGCCCTCACCGGAGCCATGTGGAGCTTCGCTTCGATGTGGCTGACGCGCTTCCTGTTCGGCGCGGGCGAAGCGGGCTGCTTCCCCAACCTCACCAAAGCCTTCAGCGTCTGGCTGCCCGCCGATGAGCGCGTCCGCGCCCAGGGCATCATGTGGACCTTTGCCCGCTGGGGCGGCGCCTTCACTCCACCGCTGGTCATCTTCGTCCTCAAATACATGAACTGGCGCATGGCCTTCGTGCTCTTCGGCATGCTCGGCGTCATCTGGGCCGTTACCTTCTACCGCTGGTTCCGCGACAACCCGCAGGACCATCCCAGCGTGAACGAAGGCGAGCGCCGCCTGCTGGAAGCCTGTGCCGGCAACGCCGAAAGCCATGGCGAAATCGATGCCGCCGCCCTCAAGAGTGTCGGCTCGCTGTTCATCGCCATTGTCGGAACGCTGGCCGCCACGCTGCTGTTCGCCCCCAAAGTCTATCCCTACCTGTTCCTCTGCATGGTCATCTTCGGCGGCGCCATCGCCCATCTCTGGGGCCGTAAGAACCGGGGCACCATCTGGGGCGAGATGCTCTGCAGCCGCAGTGTCTGGCTGCTCTGGGTGCAATACTTCCTGCTCTCGTTCCCCTGGTACTTCTACATCACCTGGCTGCCCACCTACCTGCAGGATTACCGTAAGCTGTCGCCCGCCGACAGCGCCACCTATGCCATCCTGCCGCTGTTCCTCGGCGGCGCCGGCTCCCTGTTCTGCGGCTTCCTGTCGCCCAAACTGGCCCAGATGATCGGCAGCGTCAAGACCGCCCGCCGCGCGCTCGCTTCCATCGGATTCCTCGGCGCCGGCCTCATGCTCATCGTCTCCATCCAGACGCAGGATCCGCTCTACGCCATGATCTTCATGGGCATGGCCAGCTTCTTCAACGACCTCGTTATGCCCGGCGCCTGGGCCGCCTGCATGGACGTTGGCGGCAAGTACGCCGGCACGCTGGCGGGCTCCATGAACATGATGGGTAACATGGCCGGCTTCACCGCACCGCTCATCGGCGGCTTCATCCTGGACAGCACCAAAGCCGCCACGGGCACCTCGGATTGGAACCAGTTCCTCTATCTGATGGCCGGCGTCTACCTGTTGGGCACTGTGGTGTGGCCGTTCATCGATCCGGTTACTCCGCTCGAACACGAATAACAGAGGCAATCCATGCGCCGCCGACACTTCCTGGGCTCCCTGGCCGGGGCCTCCGCGCTCCTTGCGCAACAACCGACGCAGCAGCGGCCCAATATCCTCTGGATCACCTGTGAGGATATGAGCCCCAACCTGGGCTGCTATGGCGACACTTACGCTACCTCGCCCAATATCGACAAACTTGCGACGAAGAGCCTGCGGTATCTCAACGTCTGGTCGAACGCGCCCGTCTGCGCTCCGGCCCGCACCACCATCATCTCCGGCATGTATCCGGCCTCTACGGCCTCCGAACACATGCGCTCCTTCGTGAACCTGCCCGAAGGCGTCCGCATGTATCCCTGCTACCTGCGCGACGCCGGCTACTATTGCACCAACAACTCCAAGGAAGACTACAACGTCGACTACACCGGCAAGGTCTGGGACGAGTCCAGCAACAAAGCCCACTGGCGCAACCGCGCCGCCAACCAGCCCTTCTTTTCCATCTTCAATTTCGTGATCACCCACGAAAGCCAGATCCGCACCCGCCCTCATACCTGGGTGCACGATCCGGCCAAGGCACCCATCCCCTCCTACCACCCCGATACGCCCGAAGTGCGTAAAGACTGGGCGCAATACTACGACAACATCACCACCATGGACGGCATGGCCGGCAAAGTCCTGGCGCAGTTGGAGCAGGACGGCCTGGTCAACGACACCATCGTTTTCTTCTACTCCGACCACGGCTCCGGCATGCCGCGCAGCAAGCGCTTCCCGTATAACTCCGGCCTGCATGTGCCGCTGCTGGTGCACTTCCCCGAAAAATACCGCCACCTCGCGCCGAAGGACTACAAGCCCGGCGGCACCACCGCACGCCTGGTCTCCTTCGTCGATCTCGCTCCCACGCTCTTCAGCCTCACCGGGATCAACAAGCCGCCGCACTGCCAGGGCCACGCCTTCCTCGGTCCCAACGCCGCCCCCGAGCAGCCCTACATCTACGGCTTCCGCGGACGCATGGATGAACGCTACGACCTCATGCGCTCGGTCCGCGACCAGCGCTACGTCTACATCCGCAACTACATGCCGCACCGCATCTACGGGCAGCATGTCGCCTACATGTTCGAGACGCCCACCACCTCCACCTGGCACCGTCTCTACCAGGAAGGCAAGCTTACCGCCGCGCAGAAGCACTTCTGGGAAACCAAGCCCCCCGAAGAACTCTACGACCTCCAGAACGATCGCGACGAAGTGAAGAATCTCGCGGCTGACCCCGCTCATCGCAAGACACTCGAGCGGCTCCGTGCGGCAAATCAGGCGCAGCTGAAGCGTATCCGCGATCTCGGCTTCCTGCCAGAGTCTCTGGACCGCAGATCCCGTCCCATGGACAAGGTGATCGCAGCGGCCGAAACGGCCACCAACCAGCCCAAGCCCGCGCAGTTGGCCGCGCTACTGCAGGACTCCGACGCCGGCGTCCGCTTCTGGGGCGCCACAGGATACCTCG
>JAEUQF010000395.1 GCA_016789745.1 Bryobacterales bacterium | reverse complement strand
CGATCGTATCCTGTTCCGGCCCTTGCCCTACGCGAACGCACAGGAGTTGGTCTGGTTTGGGATGAAGGCGCCGATTGGCGGCACAAGCGAGTTCATCCTGGAGCAGAATTACCAGGCCTGGCGGAAGCAGCCGTTGCCCTTCGCAGCCATGACGGTAACCTCCGGCGCGCAGGATTGCAGCCTGTCAGAGTTGAATCCGGTGCGGCTTCGCTGCATGCTCGTGAGTGAGCACTATCTTTCGCTATTTGGCTACCGGCCGCTCACGGGGCGCGACTTTCGCGAAGAAGACTCCCGCGCGGGTGCGCCGCGGGTGGCCCTGATATCCCCGGCACTCTGGCGGCAGCGCTTCGGAGCGGGCGACATTACCGGCAAGTCGCTTGCAGTCGATGGCCACCAGACCGGTGTCATCGGCGTGTTGCCGGAGAACTTTGAGACTCCCGCACTGGCCGCCGTGGATATCCTGCAGGTGCTGCAGTTGGAGCCGAATAAGGCCGATTCGGCACCGTCGCTCCTGCTGACGGCCTTCGCACGCCTCCGGCCGGGAGTGACGGCGGTCGAAGCGCGGACGCGCATGGAGCCCCTGTTTGAGCAGGCGCTGCAATCGGTGCCACCGGGATTCCGCAAGGAAGTGCGCTTCGTGATCCACCCGCTGCGCGAGCGGCAGGTGCAGGATAGTGAACGCGCGGCACTACTGCTGCTGGGCGCCGTCGCATTGGTGCTGCTGATTGCGGTGGCGAACGTCGCGAACATGTTGTTGGCGCGTACAGCCAATCGTCGAAAAGAACTGGCAGTGCGCGCCGCCATGGGCGCCGCCCGCGGACGCCTGGCACGGCTGGCGTTGACCGAAAGCCTCTCTTTGGGATTGCTGGCCGGAGTGTGCGGGCTGGCATTCGCGGCCTTGCTGCTGGATCTGTTCCGGCAGTTGGCTCCGGCTGGCATTGCGCGGCTGGGCCAGGCAACGCTGGACTGGCGCATCGGCGCCTTTTGCATCGTCGTGACCCTGGCGGCGTCGGTCCTGTTCGGACTGGCACCGGCAATGACGCACGCCCCCCCGGAGATATTGACGGGAGTTCGCATCGCGGGCCATAGGCGGCAGTGGTTGAGGCCAGCACTGGTCATCGTACAGATCACCCTGTCGCTGCTGTTGCTGTGCGGCGCGTCGCTATTGCTGCAAAGCTTACGGAACATGGCCAACGCGCCTTTGGGCATGGAGACACATGGCCTCTTTTCGGCCTACGCACAGTTGCCCGACTCCCGCTACCGGCAACCCGCGCAGCGCACCGCGTTCTGGAACTCGGCCATGGCGCGCGTGGCTGCCATTCCCGGCGTACAGGCGAGCGCGATGGCGAGTTCGTTGCCCCCGCAAGGCCGCACGCAAGGGCGCATCTTTTCGAGTATCTATGAAGCGGGCAAGCCCAGGCCAGTTGGAAAGCCGACCGGAGGGATGGTAGTGGTACGCGAGGTATCGCCCGATTACTTCCGGCTTCTGAGGGTGCCGCTGCGCCAGGGCAGGTTACCGCGGGAACGGGAAAAGGACGGCCTGTTGCTGAGCGAACAAATGGCAGCCCGAATGTTTCCGGGCCAGAATCCCCTGGGACGGCGCGTTGTGCTGTCCGGGGAGGCAACGCTGGAAGTGATTGGCGTCGTTGGCAACGTTCGCAACATGGGATTGACGGCGAGCACCGATCCGGAGATCTATCTCCCCGCCAACCCGGAGCGGGAACGGCAATACCTGTTGCTAAGGGCCGACGCGCGCGTGATGCCGTTCGTAACGCAGGCTCTGCGGGAACTCGACCCGCGCCTGACCATCGACCTCGAAACGCTCGACGACCGCGTGCGGGGTATGCGCGCGCGGCCCCTATTCCAATCGACTCTGTTGTCCGGCTTTGCATTGGCGGGGCTGCTGCTGGCAGCCATCGGGTTGTACGGCGTGGTGTCATTGCTGGTGGTGCAGAGGACCGGCGAGATCGGCATCCGGGTTGCGTTGGGAGCAACCGCCAGCGACATCCAGGCCATGATGCTCTGCCAGGCCGGTGCATGGATTGCCGCTGGGCTGGCCCTGGGATCGGCCTGTGGTATGGCCGGCGCGCAGTTGCTGGAGGGCATGCTGTACGAGGTGAAGCCCGGGAGTCCGCTGCCACTGGCCGTGGCAGCGTCGGTGTTGGTGCTGACGGCGTTGCTGGCAGCATGGCTGCCGGCCAGGCGGGCCGCGAAGATAACGCCCGTAGAAGCCCTCCGCGAACTGTAGCACGATTCGCCCGCCGGCAGGATCGACCCGCTCGCATCCTTCGGGATGCGTCGTATGGTCATTTGTATGGCGACAGGGAAGATCACGATCACGCTCCAGGACAGCCAGATTGCGGAGATCCGTAGGCGTATCACGGTTCAACAAAGTCTTTAGAATGCTGCCGAGTTCAGCGCCATGGTTGACCAGGGCCGGCAAGAGAACGTGCGTGGGCCAGAAAGATGCTTTCCCCGCAAAAGCGGCGTGGCAGCGGTCTCATCCGCCTGCCGTAGATCGCGTATAGCCGCCACCGCGAGCGAGCGGGCTTTACTCACAAGCCCTCCATCGCGGCTCAGCGAACTCGTGCTTTCAGAGCCACGACCATATCAGAGCCACGACCATAAAGGAGTCCGCAAGGCCCCCCCGCATAACGATGAAGACGCGAACGTTCGCCCCTCGGATTCGTTCCCGGCGTTCTTGCCGAGCTTCGGCATCACCAATCGCGGCACGCTCATCGACGGCGGTAACGTCAGCGTGCCGGAGTTCGGCTTTGCCGGCCCCGATGGCAATGGATCATCGAAGGCGAAGGCGTGACGCCGGATATCGTCGTCGAGAATGACCCGAAATCCGTGATTGAGGGGAAGGATCCGCAACTGGAACGCGGCATCGCCGAACTCCTGCAGCGCATCGACAAGAACCCGAAGAAGCTGCCGGCACGGCCTCCGGCCCCGGATAAGACGAAGTAACGCAGGCGGGGATGGCAGCCTATCTGACCGGGGACCCGCTACAATCAGGGTGTGACGAAGAACGCGGTGATCATCTCCGATCCGGAAATCCTGCACGGAACACCGTGTTTTCGGGGCACAAGAGTTCCCTTTAAGAATCTCATCGACTACCTGGAGGGCGGGTACTCCTTAGACGAGTTCCTGCGTCAGTTTCCCACCGTATCGCGCGATCAAGCGATACAGGCGCTGGAGGAAGCCAAGGACTCGCTGCTCGCCAGGATCGCGTGAAGGTCCTATTGGACGAGTGCCTGCCGATCGACTTCCGCCATTCGTTCCCTGGCCACGATGTTCACACCACCGAATGGGCAGGCTTCAAGGGTATGAAGAATGGGAAATTGCTTCGCGCCGCAGAGGATGACGGATACGATGTGTTTCTGACCGCGGACCAGGGATTTCCGTATCAGCAGAGTACGGCAGATCGCCGCATCGCGGTTCTGGTCCTATGCGCCGTCACCAACAAGATCGGCGACCTCCTCCCACTCGTCCCTTCGGTTGAGCGGGAATTGTCCACGCTCAAGCAGGGTAGTGTAATACTCGTCCGGTAAGCCGACGACGATCACCCTTCCCTTACGTTCTAACGCGTGCCCACCTCAATGACCGGAAGTTGTGATCCCGCCCGCCCCCATCCCTCGCGTTATCCTCTGAAACCATTCCAAGCTCAGTTACCATAGACACCATGGCAGAAAATCAAGAGAGACAGTACGGCTTCAACACGCGCGCCCTCCACCAGGGCTACAGCCCGGACCCCACCACGCACGCGCGGGCCGTGCCGATCTACCAAACCACGTCGTTCACTTTTGAGGATTCGGCCGATGCCGCCGCTCTGTTCGCCCTCCAGAAGTTCGGCAACATCTACACCCGCATCATGAACCCCACCACCGACGTGCTGGAGCAGCGTGTCGCGTCGCTGGAAAACGGCGCCATGGCCCTGGCAACGTCGTCGGGCCAGGCCGCGCAGTTCCTCACCATCACCAGCCTGCTCGAAGCCGGCGACGAGATCGTCTCCTCCAGCACGCTCTACGGCGGCACCTACACGCAGTTCGACGTCAGCTTCCGCCGCCTCGGCTACAGCACCACCTTCGTCGAACCGGACGACCCGGAAAACTTCCGCAAAGCCATCACCCCGAAGACGCGCTGTATCTACGCCGAGACCATCTCCAATCCGCGCGGCAACGTGCTCGACATCGAAGCCGTCGCCAAGATCGCGCATGAAGCCAACGTGCCGCTGATCATCGACAACACCTTCGCCACCCCCTACCTCTGCCGCCCGCTCGACTACGGTGCCGACATCGTGCTCCATTCGCTCACCAAGTTCATGGGCGGCCACGGCAACTCCATCGGCGGCATCATCGTGGCGGGCAACAAGTTCGACTACACCAAGGGCCACTACCCCATGCTGACCCAGCCCTCGCCTGCCTATCATGGCGCGGTGTTCAGCGATCTGTTCGGCCCCCTGGCTTTCATCATCCGCGCGCGCGTGGAAGGCCTGCGCGACATGGGCCCCTGCATCAGCCCCTTCAATTCGTTCCTGATCCTGCAGGGCATTGAGACCCTGGGCATGCGCATGGACCGCCACGTGTCGAACGCCCAGGCGGTGGCCGAACATCTGGAAAAACACCCGCTCGTCAGCTGGGTGCGATTCCCCTCACTCAAGTCCAGCCCCTATCACGCCATGGCGCAGAAGTACATGCCCAAGGGCGCGGGCGCGGTCTTCAGCTTCGGCATCAAGGGCGGCTATGAAGCCGGCCGCAAGTTCGTCGACTCGCTGAAGATGTTCTCCCACCTGGCCAATGTCGGCGACGCGCGTAGCCTGGTGATTCATCCGTCCTCCACCACGCACCAGCAGTTGAATGCCGACCAGCAAGCTGCCGCCGGCGTGACCCCGGACCTCATCCGTCTCTCCATCGGACTGGAAGATATCGAGGACATCCTCTGGGACCTCGATCAGGCGCTGACGGCATCGGGGGCGAACGCGGCGACTGCCTAAACGCAGCCTGCGCCGCAATCGCGGTTACGGCTCCGTAAGTTGCTGATTTCGTTGCTGAGCCGCGCGCGTCAGCAAGCGGTTGCCGGGGGGGAGGCACAACGCCGCAAGGCATCGGTTTCTACCCCTTGACACCCGCAACCAAAGGAGTATTCTGAGGGCGGAAGGGAGGTTCACCATGAACGCACTGGTCGACATCCTTTATGGACCCAACATTTGGGAGTTGATGTTCGTGGCGCTCACCGCAGCCGCCATTGCGTGGCTCTGGAAGCATCCCAACTAGTAGGCCCCCCTCGGAAGTTAGCAGAAGGCCCCGCCGCATCCCTGTGATGTGAGTGGGGCCTTTTACGTTTTTGCGTTTGGCGGATAGGGCGAGCTGGAGTATACTGAAAGTTCGTCCTCACTCAAGCTGGAGTGGCGGAACTGGCAGACGCACGGGACTCAAAATCCCGCGACCTTCACTGGTCATGTGGGTTCGACCCCCACCTCCAGCACCAACTTATCCTCTCTAAACAAAGGACTTATCGGCGTGGTTTCGCGCTGTGTCGGCACAGTGCCATGGATTCGACCTAGCAGTTGAACAGTCCTATGCTGATAGTCGGCTGACCATTTCGCATAGTGCTTGCGGATGATTGCGGGGGAGTCGCCGAGTATGTTTGCAGCGTCCTCGGCGGTTCCTCCTTTCACCAGGATCTCGGTTGCGAGCGTATGACGGAACTTGTGCGCATGGGCCTGCTCTACGCCACTCTCGCGAAAAACTGCCTGTAGGGTGCGGTCAACCGTTTTGATGTGACCGAACCGGGAACCCTTGCCAGTCCAGAAGAAGTAGCGGCAGCCAGGATCGGCGCCCATGGGAAGCGGCAAGGCCTCCAGTGCAAACTGAATATCGGGATACAGCGGTAACCACAACTGCTGGCCGTTCTTCATGGCGGTGACGAAGATCTCGCCATTCCTCACCCGGTCACGTTCCAGGGTGGCCACGTCCGACACTCGCAGCCCGTAGTACCGCATCAACAAAATCATTGCGCGCGCCCGGCGCCGCTCATAGTCGACCTTCCCGAAGGTATCGCAAGCGGCAATGATGCGCGCGACTTCCTCCGCGGTGTACGGCCGCCGCTCCTTCGGCTTCGGATCGGAGGGCATCTCCATATCTTTGGCCACGTTCTCCTCACACCATTTGCGCTTGCGGCAGAACTCAAAGAACGTGCGGAGTAGCTGCAGTTCCTTGGACCAGGAGAGCTTGCTCAGCTTCCGGCCGGCCTTGTAATCGTCTAGATGTTCCAGGCGGATCCGGTCGACGGTGGAGATATCGTTGCTCTGGCAGAACTCAAGCAACCGCTTCATGATCCGCTTATACTTCCGCTCTGCCTGCTCTCCAACTTCGCGCGCCTGCATGAATGCCTCGGTCGCGATCTTTACCGGCTTGCGGATCTTCCCACTGGCCGCGTCGTCTTCGATCTCGCCCAGCCTCCGGCGGGCCCGGTCCCAGTTGACCGTGTCCATAGCCAGGCGCACCCGCCGGCCGCCCACCATGCCATCGCAGTGGATAGGACAATCACACTTGGTCCACTCACGCCCCTTGTGGCGATGAGGGCAGGTTTCGACGTGTCGGCGGTAGAGGGTCAGCATTGCTCAGGCGCGCTTCCGGAACCGTTTTGCGTACACCCTGGCAGCCACGCTCTCCGGGATGCGCGGGGCGTCCTTCTTCCCTTCTCCAGCTCGCAGAACTTCCTCATCTTCGAACCATCGATGTAAGGTATCTTCGCTCACGCCCCAGATCTCCGACAACACGCCTACTGTAAAATGCCGCTCGAACATTGGCAAGCCGGCACGGGAATCATTCGCCATCGCGCCTCCGACTCTTCACAAACTGCGCTGTTGGTACAAGTTTCCCTGGCATGGGCCAGGGTGAAAGTTGCTGCCGTCGGGCGTGAGGAGTAGCACGCTGGGAGGCAGCCCCCATGGAGAATCCCACAAAACCCATGGTCCCTTGCCGACAACTGGGGACACCCATGAACCCAGCCGCCGGCAATCTCGTTAGGACGGCCCGGTCTGGAGTGTCGGCACCAGGCGCGCCTTGACGGTGGTGACGCCGTTACCGGCCGCCGCCACCGCGTAGCCTACCAGGGGCTTGCTGCCGGTTCCGGCCGTCGCGGTGAGCTTGCTCTGGCTGCTGTTCCAGTACAGGGCATCGCCTACCGCCACATCGTCGGTCGTGATCTTCGGAAGCTCGAAAACCCCCACGGTCTCGACTTCCACTTCCTCGGTGCTCAGCGCGGTGTACGCCGCAACGCCGATGATGTTGCCGACAACCACCAGGTCGCCGCTCGAAACGTTCGCCGGCGCCGCTACCGTGAGCGTGTTGCCGGCCTGGATGAAGTTCTTCATGGTTAGATTCCTCTGCAGGTTGTGACGGTGAACAGCC
>JAEUQF010000364.1 GCA_016789745.1 Bryobacterales bacterium | reverse complement strand
GAATATGTTGAACTCCGAATCATTCTGCCCAAAAGCGGCGCCGGTGTCGGCTTTGCTGCTGTCCGTGCCGTCAGTAGAGGCATTTTCGTCTTCGCCGACGAGCAGCGTTTCCAGCACCCGCAGCAGCCGTTCGCGATCCCCCGTGAAATCCTGAAACACCTGCACGGAGCCGCTGGTAAAGGCCATGATCGCCAGCAGATCGGCGGAAGTCATCTGCATCTTGACGAACTGCTTGGCTGCCTGGAATGCGCGCATCTGGTCGGTGGCGGGCATGGCAGTGAAGTCGAAGTAAAGGGCCAGCAGGCGCCGGTCGCGGTAGCGTGTGTCGCCGTTGGTAGGCGGCAGAATCTGCGTGCGGGGTAGCCGTGCGAAGGGCGGCACGGGGCGCGTGTCCGTGATGGGCGAGACCGGCGCGGCGGTGTCCAGCTTCTGAAATTCGAAATAGCGGATCTGCTGCGCAACGCCATCTTCCGTGATGGCGAAGTCTTCCGCCTTCAGGCCTGTGAGCGGGCGCCCGTCCTTGTCTTTCACCGTGACGGTTTCCACAACCAGCTGCGTGGTGGTGCGGAACGTTTGCGCCTGCGCCAACAGGCTGAGGGACAGCAGAAGCAGCATCTAGAACCTCACCCTGCCCGTCAGTTGCACGGTGCGCATGGCGTTGGCGCCGGTCGGCAGCCCGAACTGCGCATTGCCCACAATCGTATTCCAGCGCGAGTAGTTCACCGAATTCAGCGCGTTCATGGCATCGACACGCACATCGAAGCTGACCCGCTCATTCGAGCGCAGCGTCCGGCCCAATGAAGCATTCATCACCAACTGCGACGGACCGGTGATGGTGTTGCGTCCGGCGTTGCCCCAGCGGTCTTCAGCCGGCGGCGCGAACGCGGCGGGGTTCACGAAAAACCCGACGGGCGCGCGGTCGACAGGCGCCCCGGTATAGTCCGCTCGAAGACTCCCCGTTACGCCCGTGCCCGCGATAGGCCGTAGCACAATGGCTGTTTGCGGGGTGCCGGTGGCAATGTCGAACTGGCTTCCAATGGTCCAGTCCTTCAAAAAGGCGGCCATCCGTCCGGTGCGCAGCGCTCCGCCCCGCATGCCCATGCCCGTCGTGTACTGCAGACCCGCGGACACAACATGCCGCTGGTCGAAGTTGGACAGCGCCCGCTCGGCGGCCAGATCTCGCCAGTTCTGCGCCAGTAGCGTCCCGCCCTGGTTGCGGCCACCCGGCGCCGCGTTGTCAATCGACTTGGCCCAGGTGTATTGCAGGTTTCCGGCAAGGCCGCTGCGAAGCCTCCGCCGCAGTTGCAGTTGTCCGGCGTGACGAACGGACTCGCCCTCCGAGATCAGCCAGGAGTAGCCGGCATTGGGCGCCGGCACATTCGGCGATGTGTTGGGCAGAATCGTCTGCTGGCCGTTGGCGCCCTTGCTGCCCAGGTAGGTAGCCGTCATCTGTAAAGCCCAGGGAAGATCCGTTTGTACGGAGAGCTGCCAGCTATGGACGTAGCCAACGCGGAACAATGGGTCCACGCCGAACGTGGTGGCCTGCGTCACGGGGACACTCATAGCACCGAACGGGTTGGCCAGCGTGAGTGGCGTCGCGGTTGTGTTGGACAGGCGCAGGCTGGTGGAGAGTGGCGCCTGTTGCGCCATCTGCATCGCGATGGGCTGGTAGACAGACGTGTCGAAGTAGATGCCATAGCCGCCGCGGATGACGGTGGAGTTCGCCGCCAGTGGCCGCCAGGAGAAGGCCACCCGCGGAGCCAGGTTGTTTCGATCCGGCTGTGGCGACGCGCCTTGCCCGACAACAGGCCCGGCTCCGGCGAAGCCCGCCGTGGGCTGCAGGTTCACCAGCCGGCCGTACTTCTCGCGCAGAGGCGACCAGTACTCCCACCGCACCCCAGCATTGATTGTCAGCCCAGGGTTCACGCGCCAGTCATCGCTGACGAAGGCCTCATGCGTGGTGCCGCGCAGATACTTGTCCGCGTTGCCGAACGCGATGGAACTGGTGTCCGGCAGGCCCAGCAGAAAACTGCCGAGGCTGCTGAAGACCATGCTGCCGCGCGCGTCCTGCTGGCCAACCACGTTGAACTGCTGGCGGCGATGCGTGTAGCCATACGTCACGTTATGGCGTCCCCGGCTCAGGAACATGTCCGCGGAGAGGCTGGCGGTCTGGTTGCGGTTCAACGACGCCTGCGGCTGCGATAGCACCGTAATCCCATCGGCAAACTGCACCGCGGGCGGCCCCCAGTTGATCGCCTCCTGGTTGTTTCCGATGATCCCCGCTTCGCCCGACACATTGCGCCGGTTTGAGAACCAGGGCGTCACGCGATTCCGCAGACGGCTCAGTTCGAAACGCGTGTTCAGCAGCGTGCGGTTGTTGATGGTTCGGCTGTACTGTGTGCTGGCGTTCCAGCCCAGTACACTCCCCACGTTGAGAAACCCGAACAGATCGGGGCTGTCGGTGCGCGTGCTTTGCAGCGCGAAGGCGCCGCCGAACGAGTTGCGCCGCACCCGCTTGTTCACGCGGGTTTGCAGATCGTCCTGGTGGAGCGCGTTCACAATCGGTGCCTGGAAGTTGTACCTCGCACCTGCGGCGTCGAAGTTGGGCAGCGGATACAGTTCCAGCAGATTCGATGCCTGTGGGCTGATCCGTGACGAGGGGATCTGGTTCCGGGGGAAGGGAAGACCGTTCGCCGGATCAACAACAGTTCCGGACATCGTGCCACTCCGTTCCGCCGCCGTTGGCATCAGGCCCGTGCCCGTAGATGCCGTCCGGTTCCGCATCCACTGGTAGTTCACGACGAACATCGGGCCATTCTTCTCCAGCAGCCGCGGAATCCGCAACGGCCCGCCAAAGGCGAACAGGCCCTGCACGCGGTTGTAGGCGGGCTTCGGCATCTGCTGCCCGGTAAGCGAGTAGGCGCGCGCATCGAAAGCCGAACTATTCGCGATCAGCCCCAGGTTGCCGTTGTACATGGATCGCTGGCCCTTGCGAAAGTTGCCGAACGCGGGCAGTTGCGCAAACGGAGACGCCGCGCCATTGTTCACGCTGCCGTTGATCAGAAACCCGTCCGCGGCCTGTCGGGCCAGTTCCGCGTTGTCTGGAGCAGCGGCGGTGTTTCTGGGCGCGGGCTTTGCCTGGAGTACCTGTTGCTGTGGCTGTGTTGCCGGCACCAGCGCTGCTACTTTGTCCGCTGGCAGCATCGGAAGATCGAACTCCATCGGTGCCTCCGTCGCCTCGCGCCGCACGGTCTCGAACAACTGCATCGAGACCTCGATCATCCAACCGCCGCCGGCCAGGTCAGCGAACGTGTACGCCCCCTGCGCATCCGTGATGGTAGCGGCGCGATTGCCATTGCTTTGCGTGGCGATCACCGTCGCACCCGGCAGTGGCAGCCCGTTTGAGCGCACGGTGCCCTTATGCTCCGCAGCCGGCACCAACAGAACCAGACCGAACCACAACAGCATGGCGTTTAGTTCTCGGACGGGCGGGACAGCGCTTCGACGATGATCACGGGTACCGTGGTCTTCTGCGAATCCAGGCGCAGCCCAAGCTGCTCCTGCACGGCTGTGAAAATCGTCAGCCCGTTGGGGTCGGCGGGCGGCAAGGCGTCCGGAGGCGGAGGCGGCCCGCCCAACCCACCAAGACCCTGGCCGGGTTCCGGCGTCCAGCGTAATTCAATATCGTAGCGGCCGTCGATACCGGTCTTGTCCACCACCGGCTTACCCAACTGCTGCGAAAGCTGCTGCACCAGCATGGCCATCGTCGCGCCTTGTGTATTGATCATGCCGCGGCCCATCCGGATCATCCCCTGCGGCCCGCCTGCCGATTCCGACACCTTCAACTTCGGCCCACTCTTGCCGGTCAGCAGCACATAGCCCGACGCTTCCTGCGACTCCTCGCGCACCTTCAATGCGAAGCGGTCCACCAGCAGGGTTCGCAGCATGGCCTGCATTGTCTCCCGCGGCACGCGGTCGCCGGCGCCGTCTTCGGCCTTCGCCTGGATATCCCACGCGTCGGAGCCCATCCAACTGGGCCCGCCAGAGATCTGAAAGTCGCGCACATTGAAGGCCTGCGAAATCAACTGGCGAACCGTGACCCCGGTCATGTTGACGCGTCCGCCGGGCGCCATCCGCATCATGACGCGATGGTCGTTGTTGGCATTCGGCTTGATGGTTGCCACTTCGAACTTCTGGGCGTGGGCCGCCACGGCGGCAAGCAGGGCGAGGGCGCAGGCGAAGGTGTATCGCATAACAGTGTTCTTCTTAGCGTAATTGCCGGCCGGGCTCCGAAAAGTTCCCGGGCAATGACAAGATGGCTGAATGGCGGCCAAGCAGTTTGTGGAAGTGGAGGGGCGCCGGCTGGCGTTGACCAATCTCGATAAGGTGCTGTACGCCGGCTCCGGGTTTACGAAGGCGCAGGTGATTGACTATTACATCCGCATCGCGCCGGTGCTGCTGCCCCACTTCGGCGGGCGCCCCGTGACGATGAACCGTTTCCCTGACGGTGCCGGCACCAAGGGCTTCTATGAGAAGGACGCGCCCGGTTTCACCCCCGAGTGGGTGCGCACCACCGAAGTGCCGCGGTCCGGCGGCGGAGAGCCCATCCGCTACATCTGCATCGACGACCTGCCGACACTCATCTGGTGCGCGAACCTGGCCAGCCTGGAGTTGCATCCGTTCCTACATAAAGCCGGTGCGCTCGATCAGCCCACCATGATGGTGTTCGATCTCGACCCGGGCGAAGGTGTCGACCTCACCGCTTGCGCCGAGGTGGCCCTGCTGCTGCGAGAACTGTTGGCGCGCGCCGGTTTGCAGGGCTTCCCCAAGGTGTCGGGCTCGAAAGGACTGCAGGTGTATGTGCCGCTCAACAGCACCGTGCGCTACGAGGACAGCCGCAACGCCGCGCAAGCCGTCGCCATGCTGCTCCAGCAGCAGCATCCGAAACTCGTGGTTGCCGACATGGCGAAGCAACGGCGGCGCGGCAAAGTGTTCATCGACTGGAGCCAGAACTCCGACTTCAAGACCACCATCGGCGTCTATTCGCTGCGGGCCAAGCGCGGGGTGCCATATGTGTCAGCGCCGGTATCGTGGGACGAGGTGGCGAGCCAGCCGTCCACCCTGGTCTTTGAAGCCGGTGCCTTACTGGGGCGGGTGACCCAACTCGGCGACCTGTTCGCGCCGGTGTTGACACTCCGCCAGCAACTGACGCTTTAATCCTTGCGGCTCAACTGCGGGCGGATCGCAAAGTCATACAACGCGCCGCCCAACAAGCCACCCAGCAGCGGTCCGAAGATCGGGACCAGGAACACGTTGGAGCCATCCGTGAGCCCGTTGTTGCGGAAGCCGGCCAGGGTGACGAACAGGCGCGGACCAAAGTCCCGGGCGGGGTTGATGGCGTAGCCGTGCAGGGCCCCAAAACTCATGCCGATGGCTACTACGACCAGGCCCACGAGCATGGGGCCGAGAATCGCCGGCGGCTGGTTCCGTTCATCGGTGATGGCAAAGATCAGCAACAGCAGCAGCGCCGTGCCTACCACCTGGTCCAGGAAGCCGGTGAACGGCAGTTCCGGAAAGGCTGGGAACGTCGCAAAGATGCCGGCCGTCTTCTCCAGGGCCGGGTCGAACTTCAGGAACGCCGGCCGGTACATGACGTAAACAACAGCGGCGGCTACAAACGCGCCGGCCGTCTGGGCGATGCTGTAGGGGATCACTTTCGCCCACGGAAAGCCGCGGAAAACCGCAAGCGTCACCGTGACGGCAGGGTTCAGGTGCGCGCCTGTCACCTTGCCCGCCACATAGATCCCCATCACAACGCCCAGGCCCCATGCGATGTTGATGTTCGTGGTGCCGCCCTTCACCACCTCACCGGGAACTCCCGTTCCAAACAGAACGACGCTGGCGACCACGCCAATGCCGAACAACAGAAGGACCAAGGTGCCGAGAAACTCGGCAATCAGTTCACCAGCTAACGTGGGGCGCACCAGGATAGCTTAGCGTTTCCGGGCCAGCGCTCGCTTGGCGGCGGTTACCACGTTGGCCGCGGTAAGACCATACTTCTGCAGCAACTCCTCGGGCGTGCCGGACTCCGCGTACGTGTTCTCCACGCCGACGAACTCCATCAGGCAGGGAGCGGTCTGCGCGGCAGCCTGCGCCACCTTCACGCCTAACCCTCCATCCACCAGATGCTCTTCGCTCACGACAATAGCGCCGGTCTCCCGTGCCGCTTTCGCCACCGCTTCCACGTCCAGTGGCTTAATCGTCGGGAAGTCGATCACCCGGGCGTGGATGCCTTCGCCTTCCAGGATCTCCGCGGCTCTGATGGACTCCGCCACCATCAGGCCGTGCGCCATCAACGTGATGTCGTTGCCTTCCGTTAGTTGGATCGCCTTGCCGATCTCGAACTTCTGGTCGGGGCCGTAAACCACCGGCACCTTCACGCGTCCGGCACGAAGAAACACCGGACCGTCATGTTCGGCGGCGATCTTCACGAAGGCCGACATTGCCACTTCATCCGCCGGACTGAAAACAACAAAACCGGGCAGCGATGTTGCCAGCGCCAGGTCTTCAATCGACATCTGCGAGGGGCCGTCCTCACCGATCGAAATGCCGCTGTGCGTGCCGACTACCTTCACGTTCGTGTTCGGGTAGGCAATGGTGACGCGCATCTGCTCGAAGCCTTTGTTCACCACGAACGCCGAGAAACTGGCGACAAACGGAATCTTGCCGGAGGCTGCCAACCCTGCACCCAGAGCCACCATGTGCGCTTCGGCGATGCCGCACGAAAAGAAGCGATCCGGGAACTCTTTCGCGAACCAGTGCACCATCGTGGACTTGGAGAGGTCCGCGTCGCATACCACGACGTCCTTATTCTGCTTGCCCAGTTCCACCAGCGCCTTGCCGAACGCCTCACGCGTGGCGGCGCCCATCTTCAATTCGAACTTAGTATTCGCGGCCATTACTGCAATTCCTCCAGTGCCTTCTTCATCTCGTCGCGGGTGGGCGCGCTGCCGTGGTATTTCGGGTTGTTCTCCATGAAGGAGACGCCCTTGCCTTTGATGGTGTTGGCGATGAAGACGGTGGGCTTACCTTTGGTAGCGGCGGCTTCGGTGAAGGCGCCACGCACCGCCGGAATGCTGTGGCCGTCAGCCTCAACTACATGCCAGCCGAAGGACCGCCACTTGTCGCCCAGCGGTTCCAGGTCCATGATGTCCTTCACGAAGCCATCCAACTGGATCTTGTTGTAGTCGACGATGCAGACGATGTTGTCGATCTTATGAAAGCCCGCGAACATCGCCGCTTCCCAAACCTGGCCTTCCTGAATCTCGCCATCGCCCAGCATCACGTAGACGCGCGTCGGGCTATTGTTCAACCGCGCCGCCAACGCCATCCCCAAGCCCACCGACAGACCCTGCCCCAATGAGCCAGTGGAGGCTTCCAGTGCCGGAATGAAGCGGCGGTCTGGATGGCCCTGGTAGATCGAGCCCAGCCGGCGCAGCGTGTTCAACTGGTCCACCGGCGTATAGCCGCACTCTGCCATCACGGAATAGAGCACCGGAGCGGCGTGGCCCTTGCCCATGACGAAGCGGTCGCGGTCCGGCCAACTGGGGTCCGCCGGATTGTGGCGCATCACTTCTTTGTAAAGGACGGTGAGGATTTCAACGGCCGAGAGCGACCCGCCGGGATGCCCCGACTTCGCTTCGGTGATCATCTCGACGATGTGTCGCCGGATGAGTTTCGAGAATTCCTGAAGTTGCTGATCCGTTTGTGACATGTAGGGTAAATTCCCAGCCTAACATTTTGCGTCCGGAGAGGCTTGCGGCAGGCTCACGCATCAATGCGGCCGTTGGCGCCGGCTTCGGGGTGAGAGTGGAAACTGGTCTCGCTGGTTCAGCGGCGGAAGAGGCGCCCGAACGAGGAGCCTTGTTCCTCGTCCTCACGGTCAGCGTCGATTGGCTTCGCTTGTTCGCGCTTGGCAAAGTCAACTCGACGCGCCGCGGTCGCGATCCGATGAAAGAGATACGCTGGCTTGGCGCGGAGCGGATCTGCCAGGTGCATCTGAAGGAGAACACGATCACACTGCAGATGGGACAAGGTCAGATGGACTCGGCAATTTCTGATCGATGGTATACCTGCGCAGTTGACGGCTGGACGCCTGGCGCAACTCAGGGGCGTGGACTGCCATACCTTTCCGCTATGCTCGTAAATTATCGAACGGGGGGCTTCTGCCTGCCGCGGTGAACCACGTGTGACGGGGGAGTCCGGCGCCGGACCGCGGCCACGGCAACGGGGCTTGGTTTGTGACAGGTGAGGTGAACTTCACGGCCCGACAGTTTGCGCCCGGACGAGGCTTGCGGCGGGCCACATGATACGCCTAGGGTGGGTGTTTTCAAACAGCATGCACGTTGCGATCGAGCGGCTGCTGGAGTTGGCTCTGTCGTTGCCCGTTTGCGCACATCAGCAACCCACCACGCTCGCCCTTTTGGATATCGGCGCCCGCGATGTCACCCTGAGCCTCCACGTTCCCCTAAACGAATGGAAACTGGCGCTTGGGCATCAGGTGACCGAACGTCCGGAACAACGCATCGCCACGTGGGAGACGGCCTTTCGAAGGTATCTCGCCGATCACATCCGTCTCGTTAGAACGCTGGTAGGGCTGGATCAGGTGCACATCCGCATTCCCGCCAGCCTGGCGGGCCGCGGCGTGGTGACCGTGGTACTCACAGTCGACGGCAAGGCCGCCAACACCGTGACCATTACCATCCGGTAGCTCACTGCGGCGCTTCGCAGTTCACCATCCACTGGATGCCGAACTTGTCCGTCACCATGCCAAAGGCTTCGGCCCAATAGGTCTTCTCCAGCGGCATCGCCACCGTCCCGCCGGCAGCCAGGTTGTCAAAGACCTGCCGGGCCTGCTCCGTATCGCTCAACCCAATCGCGAGGCTTATGTTTCCGCCCGGCTCCGCCGCATTCGGCATTGGGCTGTCGCACAGCATCACATTCGAATTGCCCACCTTGAGGGTGGCGTGCATGATGTGATCCGCCGGTCCCATGCCGGACATGGGAGACTCTCCGAATGTCTGCTGGAAGAGCAGAACAGCGTCTAACGCCGATTGGTAGAAGGCGATTGCCTCTCGGCAGTTTCCCTTGAACGAGAGGTAGGGGGTGACTCCCAGCATCTGGACTCCTTTGCCTCGATAGTAGCAACGGCACCGCGGCGCCGGTGTGGTGCGAGCAGCAGTCCCACCCCACAGAGCAACGACAGCAGGCCCGCCCACGCGTCGATATTCTGGCCCAACCACCCTTGCGGTGCGCTCTCGTGCAGACGGTCCAGCCAGATCCGGAACGGCCCATAGACTGTCAGGAACCAGCCCGCGAAGGGTCGATCGCCTGCAGTGCGGCCCAGTAATAGGAAGACCGCGCTTAACGGCAGCAGAAACAGCACTTCGATCGCGGCCAGATCATACCGCGGGCCACCCGGATAGGCCACCGCAAGCAGACCGGTGCCGCGGATGCCTGGATGATCGTGGGCGAGCGCGCAGCCGACGCGCCCCAGCAGCAGAGCTACCGGAAAGGCATAGGCGAGAACGTTAAGCTGCCGGAGCCATTCCGAAAGACTCTGCCGCCGGTAGCCTCCATAGAGGGCCGACGCGGCGACCGCCCCCCAAATCCCACCAAACGAGGAGATCCCGGCAAAGCGCAGTGCTACCAACGAGGGGCGGGGCGTCAGGTACATATTCTTGAACAGCACGGCACCCAACATCGCGCCCAAGGCCACGAAGGCAATCCAACGGTGCATGCTGTCCATGGCAACGCCGGCCCGCGCGGCCCGCCGCAGGCATAACCAATAACCCGCGGCATACCCAGCCAGGATTAGCACCTGAAACAACGAGACCGTAGCAGGCCCGATTCGCCATACCGGCTGTTCGAGATAAGGCAGGGTCACCGGCTGAAGAACCCGCTTACATCCACCACCACATGCGTACGGCGGTAGGCAAAGATGTCCACCGCCCCATTAGTGCCGGCCGGGACGATCGCCGAGTTCGTCACCACCTGTCCTTCAAACGCATTCAGGATGGAAGCGCCGGGGCGCGATTGGCCGGTGGGATAGGCGGTGATAAAGGGCATGGGGTTGCCGCCCGATTCGGACGTGACGGTGAGCGCGTAACCCTTGGCTGTGGCGGGGATGCCGGTGCACGCCGCTGCCGTGGGAATGGCGATGGTGCGCGCGGTCTCATCCGCGTAAATGGTGTTGGCGGCCCTGGAATCGCTGGCACGGCATTGCGTTACAGGGTAGTAGTAGAGGCCGTTCACGCCATCGTCCGGCGCATAGTAGCCGTTAATGTCGATGAGCACATCGCTGGCATCGAAGGTATAGACGTCGATGCTGCCGTCGCTGCTGGCCGGAATAATGACGCTATTGGCCAGCGTTCGTCCCAGGAACGAATTGAGGCTCGATACGTTTGGCCGCTGGCCGCCGGCGGGCCAGGCCGTGAGATAGGGCATCGGCCCTGGTGGGGCGACGGTAATGGTCACCGAATAGGCCGCGGCGCCGCCCGGAACCGTGCAGTAGGGCGTTACCGGGAAGCGGAAGCGCCGCGTCTCGTCACGCCCCATCGTCGGTGGACCAAAGGGTCCGGCAGGCTGGCGGTAGACGGCGCGGGTATCCAGCACACGGCAGGGCGTCAGCGGGTAGTAGGTGAGGTTCGACAGCGTGGCGTTGTCGGTGTAGTAGCCGCTGATGTCGATGAGGACATCGCTGGCGTGCGAGGTGTAGACGGAGACCCCGTTATTGGCACCCGCCTTGACGATGGCGGAGTTGGCGACGATGTTGCCGTCGAGCGAGCGCACGGTGTAAACGTTCGGACGCGGCTCGCCGGCGGGCCACACCGTTACGGTATCCACGGCGCCGTGCGGCACCAGCGTTACGTTCACCACGTAAGCCTTGGCCGCCGTGGGGATGCTGCAGACGTTCGACTGCGGGAAGCTCATCGTGCGCGTTTCGCCGGCCTGGAGGCTGGGCGGGCCGAACGGGCCGGTGCGCCCCTGGAAGTTGTCCGGCACGCGCGTTTCCATGACGCGGCAGGGCGGCATGCTGACGAAGCGCAGACCGGCTCCGGCGGCGCGGTATATCGCATCAACCGGCGTCAGCGCCGTGGCGCCGATGAAGGTGGTCAGGCGCGCGTAAAGGGTGCGGCCGTCGGTGGGCAGGTTGATGGCGTTGAGGGTGAGTGCCGCGGTGGCGCCGGTGAACACATCCGCAGCCCCGGCCGTATTGCCGATGTCCAGTTTGTAGGAGGTGGCATTCGCAGCGGCGGTCCAGGTGAACACGGTACTGTTGCCGCGCAAAGGCGAAAAGTTGACTGGCGACGTGATGACGGCAACGCCGGTGGCGGCGGCGCGATACGTATAGGAGTTGCTGCCGGGGCCCGAACCCGTGGTGGTAGTCAGGCGGACGTACAGCGTTCTGCCGTCAACCGGCAGGCCCGTTACCGCCTGCGACGTGTTCGTCGTTGTGGCCGTGAACAGATCCGTAGCCCCCGCGCTGCTGCCGATATCCAGTTTGTAGGTGGCGCCGGTGATCGGTCCCCAGGTAAAGGTTACGGCGGCGCTGGTCAGCGTGGAGCCTGGCGCCGGTGTACTGATCACGGCGGCGGGTGCGGCCGTGGCTGCCGTGTACGCATAGTCCTGTGGAATGCGCGCCGTGCCGTTCACCGTGGTGGTAAGCCGCGCGTAGACATTGCGCCCGTCGGTGGGCAAGCCCGTAACGGCGGCGGTTGTCGCTGTTGTGGTTAGCGTGAACAGATCCGCGCCGCCCGGCAAAGACCCGACGTCGAGCTTGTAGGATGCTCCCGCACCCGCGTTCTGCCAGGTGAAGTTCACCGAAGCGCCGGTGAGCGTTGTGTTCGGGGCCGGCGACGTGATGGCCGAACCGAACGCCTGGCCAAGGTTCATGATGACCGCGAAGGACGACGCGCCGTCCGGCGGGACCCCGAAGTTGCCGCCAATGGCGATCAGGTCCGGCTTGGCATCGGCATTCAGGTCGGTGGCCAGGCCCTGCCGGATCTGGCCGCCGGCGGCGAGGCAGCGCGAGTTCTCAACCGTACCATCCCCCAGACCGCGGTAGAGACAGAAATTCGAGTTGCCGCCGATGATCAGATCGCGCCGCCCATCGGCGTCGAAGTCGGTGGCCAGCAGATCGCCAGTCACTGCCCCCCGTGACTGCGGGCTCGCATAGCCGCCGCTGGCCTGTCCGGCCAGAAAGACAAGCTGCCCGGAAGCCGAGCTGACGATATCGAGGCGGCCATCGCCATTGAGGTCGGTGGCAACGGCGGAGACGGGGGTTGTACCGGCATTCATTTTGGCCGAGGCCACGAAAGTGCCGTTGCCCGCACCGGTGAGCACCACGACGCCGCCGGTGTCCGACGCGTTCGGGGTACGGCCGCAGGTGACCAGGATGTCCAGTTTCTGGTCGCCGTTGAGATCCGCCGCCTGCACCTGGAAGGAGTTCGGGCACGTCGCGTAGCTGACGGGAGCCTGGAAGGTGCCATCCCCGACGCCCAAGGACACCAGGACGGTGGCAGCGGTAGCGGGGAACTCGCCGGAGCCCTGACCGACGGCGATGTCCTGCTTACCATCGGCGTTGAAGTCGCCGGCCGCGATGCCATAGGGCTGCGCTCCGCCGTTGCGGGCGGCCGCCGTACCGAACGTGCCGTTGCCGTTGCCTGGGTAGAAGTAGAGCGACTCCGGAGCCGGGTTATTGGGAGCCGCGATCAGCGCGTCGAGCTTGCCGTCACCGTTGAAGTCAGCGGCCGCTACGGTGGCGGTCGGGGCGTTGCTGCCGTTTGAAGTGGGATAGTTCACGGCAGGGGCGAAGGCGGAGCCTCCTTGCCCCAGCGACACCATCAGGCCGCCGGCCATGCTGGTGGTCAGCAGGTCGGGCTTGCCGTCGGCATTCACGTCCCCAAGCGCGCCCCGGGGTAGCGTACCAACTTTATGTGCGGGCCCGGCGCAGAAGGTGCCATCGCCAACGTTGTACATGCCGGCGATCACGGGGGCGCCTGGGATCAGCATGTCGGGATGCCCCTTCCCCTGCAGGACATCCAGGTAGCCGTCCCAGTCGAAGTCGACCACCACGAGCGGGATCACGCCGGAGCGGGCCGCATAGCGCCGGCGGGTGGGGAAGGTGCCGTCGCCATTGCTATTGCTGAACCAGATCGAGATGGTGCCGGCCGGATAGTCGGCGATGGCCAGGTCCTGCTTTCCGTCGCGATTGAAGTCGCCGGGGGCCAGGGAATAGCCGTTAAAGTCGCCGCTGGGCGTGGAGCGCACGGCCTGGAAGGTGCCGTTGCCATTGCCCAACAGGAGGTCGACGCTGTTCAGGGCAGCGACGGCGAGGTCGATGCGGGAGTCGCCATTGAAGTCACCGGCCGCGATGCCGCCGGCATTGGATGACACCGCGAAAGCGGCCGGGGCAAGGAACGTGCCGTCGCCGCGGCCCAGCAGTACGATGGCGGACGTGCCGGTGAAGTCTAGAGCCTCCACCAGCACCGCAATGTCAACCTTGCCATCGCCATTGAAGTCGTGCGACGTGGCGGAGATGGCGCGCCCGGAAAGGGCGACCGTGGCGGGAGCGTTCAGGGTGCCGTCGCCCTTGCCGGTGAACACCGACAGCGAGCCTGGCGTCGGCGCCTGCCCTTCGTTCACGACGATCACGTCACGCTTGCCATCCCCATTCAGATCGGCAACCAGGAGCCCGTTGGGGTTGACTCCGGTGGGGTAGTTGACCAAGTCCTTGAAGGTATAGTCCGCGTTGGAACTGACGACGGTGAGCGCGTTGCCGCTGGCGGCGGTGCCGAGGATGGATCCCGCGCCGCTGCCAAGGTTGGCGGCCACGGTATCCATCGACGCGACACCGGCAGTGTTGCCGAGGAAGGTCCAATTGGCGGGGCGTGTCACGGCGCGGAGCGGATAGCAGGGCTGCAGTTTCGATTGGATGTTGGGAACAGTCCGGGTGAGGGAGAGGGTGACGAAGTCGTAGGAGTCGCTGGTGAACGAGCCGTCGGCAACGCGGCGCAAGCCTCCGCCCAGCAGGCGCGCATCGGCGTCTCTGGCCAACCCCCGTTTGACTTCGTTGATGATCTCCCGGCAGGAATCAACCGAGATGGACTCTTCCACCGTCGCGTTGGTAAGTGGGTGAACAAATGGGACTCTGAAGCCACCCGAGCCGTTGTAGTAGCCTTCGGTTTGCTGGCCGGCGAGCAAGGCTTCGCATTGCGACCGGCGCACCGGGCGGCCATAGTCGAAGGGGTTGTTACAGTTCCAACCGCCAGCCGCCGCGCACGCGAGCACCGCCACGTGTGTCCAAGCTGCCTTCCATTGTCCTGAAGCGAACTTTTGCCGCGGCATCTTCCCCCTTTGTTTCCCTGTTCAGAGAGAAGGGCGTAAACTGTGCAGAAAACCCGCCAACTTCCTGGAGCCGAATCTGATACACTGCGCGGACAGTGTCCCTGGAACCACAGGCCCCGGCAACCATCACGTCTTGGCTGCTCGACTGGCGCATGGGCAACGAAGAGGCCCTGGCGAAACTCACCGCTGCTGTCTATCAGGAACTGCATCGGATGGCGGCAGCCGCGTTTCGTGATGAGAACGCCGCGGGCGTGATGCAGCCGACCGCGCTGGTACACGAGCTTTATCTGAAGCTGCCGGATGTGCAGCGGATCGACTGGCAGAGCCGCGGCCAGTTCCTCGCCGTGGCATCGAAAATGATGCGCAACATTCTGGTGGACCATGCCCGCCGCCGGACCGCTCTGAAGCGCGGGCGGGGCACGCAGCCCGGTCAGTTTGTGGATGCTCCGGTGCTCGACACCGTCCATGACCTGTCGGTGCTTAGCGTGCACGGCGCCCTGGACCGTTTCGCCGAACAATACCCGCGCCAGGCGAGCGTGGTCGAGTTGCGGTTCTTTGGCGGACTTACCGCCGATGAGACGGCCACCGCTCTGCAATCGCAGGGCGTCGAGAGTTCGCTGCGAAGCGTCGAGCGGGACTGGCATTTCGCGAAGGCCTGGTTGCATCGTGCCCTTGCCGGAACCAACTGATGCACATCGCCTGGAGCAGGTCTTCCAGGCCGCCGTGGAGAAGACCGATCCGCTGGAACGGCTGGCGCACGTCGACCGGGAGTGCGGCGCGGATGAGGCCTTGCGGCAAGCCGTTCTCGATCTGCTGAAGGCAAGCGAAGCCGCCGAACAGGCCCCCTTCTGGGCACACTCCGCCGCGGCCAACGAAGCCCGCGTAGAAGCAGCCGCCGAGCGCGGGACTGCGCTCGGACCGTATCGCGTGCTCCGCCGTATCGGCAGTGGCGGAATGGGCGTGGTTTACCGGGCTTCACGCGCCGATGGAGCCTTCTCCAAAATCGTGGCCCTGAAGATTCTGGGATGGAGCGCTGGCGACCCAGGCAGTCTCCGCCGTTTCCAGCAGGAGCGCGAGATCCTGGCGCGGCTGGAACATCCGAATATCGCGCGGCTGCTCGATGGCGGTGAGGCGCCGGACGGTCGCCCGTTCCTTGTCATGGAGTACGTGGATGGGGTTCCAATTGACCGCTATGCCGAAGAGCACCAACTCGGCCTGCAGGAGCGACTGACGCTCTTCCGCCAGGTGTGCGCCGCCGTTACCTACGCCCACCGCAACCTGATCGTGCATCGCGATCTGAAGCCGGCGAACATCCTCGTCTCCCACGATGGCTCCCCAAAACTGCTGGACTTCGGCATCGCGAAGTTGCAATCCGATGGGCAGGAAATCACAGTGGCGGCGGGCGCGGCGCTGACGCCGGAGTACGCCAGTCCCGAGCAGATCCGCGGCATTCCCGTGACCACCGGGAGTGATGTCTACTCGTTGGCCGTGACGCTCTATAAACTCCTCACCGGGAGGCGGCCCTACGGGGGCGTTACCGGCGCGCCGGAACTGGCTCGCGCGGTCTGCGAACAGGAGCCCTCACTTGCCGGGACGGGCTTGCCCAAGGACGTGCAGAACATCCTGCAGATGGCGCTGCGCAAGCAGCCGGAGCGGCGCTACGCGTCGGTGGAGGAGTTTGCCGAAGACATCCGGCGCTTCCAGCATGCCTTCCCGATCCGGGCGCGGGCCGATGGGGTGGCTTACCGGGCGGGGCGCTTCGTCGCGCGGCACCGGCTGGCCTGCGCCGTTGGCACGCTCGGTGTCGTGTCAATGATCTCGTTAGGTCTGGCGTGGGTGGCGCAATGGCGGGAGACCGGCCGCCGCGCCGAGGATGTGCGGACGCTCTCCGGCACCCTGATCTTCGACGTGTACGACTCGGTTCGTGACCTGCCCGGCTCCATGCCGGCGCGCCGGCAAATTGCGGATATCGCCATGCGGTACCTGGACCGGCTGGCGTCGAACGGCCAGCCCGGCGATGCCCTGCGGCTCGATATCGCGGTCGCATCGCGAAAGCTGGGGGACATCCTGGGTGAGCCGTATGCGTCCAGTCTGGGCGATACCGAAGGCGCGAGGCAGCGCTACGAGACGGCGATGCGGCTGTTCGAAGGATCGCGGGTCCATGCGCCGGCCGAGCGCGCCGCCGTATACGAGCGGCTCTCGCGCATCTACAACCGGCAGGGTAAGTCCGCGGACGCGCGGCGGCTGGCGGCCGGTGCCGTGGCGATACGGACACGGCTGCGTGCAGCTGCGCCCGGCGATGCAATCGCGGCGATGGAGTTGGTGCAGTCCTATCTGCACCTCGGCGAGGCAATCTATGCCGATGCCGAGCGGCGGTCGGATGGGTCGGCCCTGCCCTCCATCCTGAACCTATACGAAGATGCCGCTCGCGTGGGGCGGCCGGTCATCGAAGGCGCGGATGCGTTGCCACCCGACGTCCGCGCCCGCGTCTGGGATACCTGGGGCATCTACCAACGCCACACCGCCTACGTGCACTGGCTGGACGGCAGGCTCTCCAGCAATCGGGAAGCGTATCGTCTCGCCACAACGTTCTCCAAAGCCGGATACACAGCGGCCGAACACGCCGACCGCGCCACCCCGGGCCGCTTCAGCCTGCTATGGACGCTGACCGGCGCCTATGGGGATCACGGCCATGCGCTGATGCTCGCCGGCGACGCGCGCGCTGGCATTGCTTGGCATGACCGCAGCCTGGAAGGGCTCCTCCGGTTGGGGCAGATTGATCCAGATAACCGAGAACTGCAGCGGGAGATCGCCGATACGGCTATGCGGCTGGGCCAGTGCCGCGAAACTCTGGAACCGGACCGCGCCATCGCCGACTATCGCAAGGCGCTGGCAATGTACTCGGCCTTCCTGGAGGCGAATCCCAATAACCAGGAGAACGTCGGGCTCGCCGTAGAAACCCGCATCGGCTTGGCCGTCTTGCTGCTGCGCAAGGGCGATCGTAAGGGGGCCGCGCGCTTACACCAGGAGAGCCTGAGCCTGTTGGAGCGATCCAAGCACCCCGGCGATCTGGTGCCCAAGGTGCGGGCGCTGCTGGCGGAAGCCTCTGCCGTGGATTGATTCAGGGCTTTGCCGGCTTGCCGAACCAGACAGCGTTCGGTGCATCGGAACGCGCCGCGATGATATCGGTCACCTTGTCACCGTTCACGTCGCCGAAGACCATCCCGTAGACAACGCCGGCACCGTCGTTCCACGGCACCTGCTGGAAGTTCCGTCCCGTGCCGTCGTTAAAGTACACCACGCCCGGGGCCTTCACCAGCCCGACCACAATGTCCAGCCGGCCGTCGCGATTCAGATCGCCCAGCGCGAGTGCATAAGGCGTGTGCGCGTTGCCGGGCAGTGCCTGCGCCTCGGAGAACGCGCGCTTCCCACGGGCATACATCACGAAGGCCGCCCGTTTCGCTTCATCGATGTAGACCAGATCCGGCCGCTGGTCGCCATCCAGATCTCCCACGGCGCTAATCCGCGCCACGGCCTTCTCCGGCCCCACTTTGGTGGTCGAGGCGAACCGCCCCTGCCCATCGTTCCACAACACCGCGCTTTGTCCCCCATCGCGATGCGGCACGAACAGATCCGCGGCGCCATCGCCGTCCAGATCACGCACCGCGATCGACGTGGCGGACTCGCTCGGTACCGCTTGGCAGGCCGGGAAACCGCCCCGGCGGTCGTTGAAGCAGACGAAGCTGGCAACGGGCTTAGGACCGCCGCCGCGGTTGGCGGCGACGATGTCCGGATAGCCGTCGCCATTGAGATCGCCAAGCGTGACGTAACGCGTCGTCCAACCCGGTTCCCCAAACGTGCCGGCTTCGGTAAACCGCGCCTTCCCGTCATTCTTGTAGATCAGCTTGCGATCCGGTGCGTCATTGCTCACCACCACGTCCAGGTCGCCGTCGCGATCAATGTCGGCAAGCGCCGCCGAGTACGTGCGGTCCGGCTGGGCGCCCAGGTTCGACGCCGTGTACCCGCCTTGGCCGTTGTTCAGCAGCACCCGGTTATGCAGTGGCCAGTGCCGCCCCTTGGCCAGCATCAGATCCATCCGTCCATCGCCGTTGAGATCACCCAGGCTCACGCCCGCCGACGTTTCGCCCTTCTCCTCGAGCAGCTGCACATCGGGGAACGACAGCGGAGCGGCACTCGCCGCAAATAGGAGCGCAAGGCAGCGAAGCAGTGGCATAGCGATCAATAACCCACGATCCCGGCTTCTTGGTACAGCTTTCGCACCCGTGCCAATTCGGCTTCGGCCGTGATCAGCCCCATACCGCGGGCCATTTCCGCGATCCCCATCTTCGGATTATTGGACCAGAACATCCCCAGGTCCTCATCTTCGTAGTAGCGGAAGCCGGCACGGTCGCCAAACTTGTCCCGCAGCGCCTTGCCATTGCGCAGCTTGCCGCTCCAGGGCAGGATCATGTAGCTGAGATCGATCTCCTGTACCAGGACATGTTCTTCCGGCTTCTGGATGCCGGCCACGATCTTGCCGGTGGGCTCAAAGACGGAGGCATTGCTCCGCCACGTGCTCGACACAATGTACGCCGGCAACTCCATCGCCCGCGCGCAGGGATGGGCCCGCTGCGGTGACTGCGTCGGCCACGCAACAATCTCCGCCCCCTTCCGCTGCAGTTCGCGCCAACCATTGTCGAACTCCATGTCGTAGCAGATCTGGATGCCGAGTTTGCCGAAATCGCAAGTGAAAACAGGGAACTCGCGCCCCGGCGTGGTGCCGCCTTCGAATCCGCCGCCCGCCGAAGGCACCAGGTGCACCTTGCGATAAATCCCTTCCACGGAGCCTTTACGGTCCACCAGCACCGCCGCGTTCGAGCACTGCTTCGAACCGCCGGCTTCCCGCAGATAGGTGGCAACGATGATGTACGTCTGGTGCGCTTTGGCCAGCTTCTCAAACGTGCGGCCAACGACGCCTTCGTAGGATACGGCTCGGGCATAGGCATCGCCATCGGCTTCCCCCGAGATCGACGTTTCCGGCAGGATGAGGAGATCCGGGTGGCGGCCGTACTTCTGTTGGGATTGGGCGGCCATCTTCTCGACGGCGGCGGCGAGTTCATCGACACGGGCGGCGACGCCCGGATGCTTGCCCCAGAAGGCCTGCATCATGGTGCCAAGGATGACTTTGCGTGGGAGGCCTGGAGATGGTGCCGCAGCCGCGGGCATGGCGGCGAGGGCGCCGAGGTTGGTGAGCCAGTTCCTGCGTGTCACTTGGGTGGGATTCTCCTGACGGGCAGGGTATCACAGGAGGTCGCTGGGATCAGATGTAGTACATCAATTCCTGGGGCTCGTCGGGGTTCTGCGCTTCGGCTTTGCGTTCCTCGGCGAGGGCGACGCGGTGGCAGACGGCGGAGAGGGTAGTCTTGTCGAGGACATCGGCGATGGCATTGCGGACTTCACGCATGACCATGCGGGTGCCGCAGGTGGCGACGTCGGTGCATTCCGGACACTTGCGGAAGGCGGTTTCACTGGCGCAGGGGATGGGCGCGAGCGGGCCTTCGATGAGGCGGATGACGTTGCCGATAGTGATTTCGCCCGGGGGACGGGAGAGGGCGTAGCCGCCGCCGCGGCCCTTCTTGGATTCGACCAGGCCACGGCTCTTCAACAGAAGCAGAATCTGTTCGAGGAACTTGCGGGGGATGGCCTCTTCGGCGGCGAGGTCGGCGATGAGGCGAGGGCCTTTCTGGTAGTTGCGGGCGAGGGCGTAGAGAGCTCGCAGGCTGTACTGAGTTCGCTTGGACAGAGTCCGCATCGGGTCTGCCCTTATTATGTCGCGGCGAGTGCCGCTCTTGAGAACGGGCACTCGCAAGGAGGGCATCTCATACTCAGAACTTGTAGTGCAACCCAAGTTGGATGATGCGGGCCTGGTTCCCGCCGATTTAGGCTGCTGATGCGTCCGAAGCTGGCGACGCCACGGGACTGGGCGGGGAGATTGAAGTTAGCGCGGTTGAGCCAGTTCATCATCTCCACCCGGAACTGGAGGCGGTGTTGTTCGCGAACCTGGATTGCCTTCAGTACGGATAGGTCAGAAATGACGGCACCCGGGCCGATGGCGATGGTACGGCCGAGATTTCCGAAGGTGTACGAAGTTGGCGCTACGAAGGAGGTGGTGTCGAAGAAGGGTTCGGCGAGCACGTTGGCGCGCCAATTCGGATTCTGGCGATAGGGGGCGACCGCGCTCGAGCGGACGGTGACGGCCGTCGGATAGATGGCCGCTGCGTTGTTTTCGATCACGCCGAAGGGTGAGCCGGTGCGGGCTTCGTAGATGAGCGAGGTGGACCAACCTCCGATGATCTGGTTCACGAGGCTGTTGCTGGTGTGGAGGGCGCGGGCGGCGCCGAAGGGGAGTTCCCACGTAGCGCTGGCGATGAAGCGATGGGCGATGTGGTTACCGGAAAGGCCGCGGTCGGCACGTCGGTTGTACTGGTTGGCAAAGGCATTGTCGCCGGCGTTGCCGCCGAGTTCGTCGCGGGATTCGACGTCGTCGATGGCTTTGGCCCAGGTGTAGTTGGCATTGAACTGGAGGCCGCGGGAGTAGCGTTTTTCGAGGCGGAAGTTGATGCCGTGGTAGTTGGAGTTGCCGATGGTGGGGGAGATGACGCGGACGTCGGAGAACTGGGGAAACGGGCGGAGTGCCTGAGCGTTACCGGGGCCGATGCGGCTGGGGTCCACCTGGTTGATGGAGCGGCTGCCGGGCGCGGTGAGTTTGTGGCCGAGGGTGCTGAGGTAGCCGATCTCGAAGACGGTATTGCCAGGCAGGCGGCGTTGGATATTGAAGTTGGAGTTATAGAGGTAGGGGACGGCGCGGCGGTTTGGCTCGAAGAACTCGACGGCGAGGTGGGGTTCTGGCCGGGGCGGACGGCGCCGTAGCCGGGAACGAGGAGGTCGTTGGACGGGGCGGGTGCGGGGGGCAGGCCGCCCTTAAGCAGGAAGGCGGGGGTACGGCCTCCGTCGGGCGAGACAACGTCAGTGCGGAGGCCGAACCCGATGTTGGCGACGATGGGAGTGGCCTGGTCATACTGGCCGACGTAGAGGACGCCGGAACCGCCGCGGATGACCCAGCTATCGGTGACGCGATAGGCGAAACCGAGGCGGGGGCCGAAGTTGTTCTTGTCGAAGTTGTGGGCGTAGTCGCTACGGCCATTGCGGCCACTCCACGTGAGGAGGCCGGGGGTGCCGCTGATGGGATTGATGGCGAACTGGTCGAAGGAGTTCTGGCGGTTGTCGACGAGTTCGCGGCGCGGGGCGTCTAGGTCCCAGCGGAGGCCGAGGTTGAGGGTGAGTTTCGGAGTGAGTTTCCAATCGGTCTGGGCGAAGAAGCCAACGGCGCTGGCACGGGTGCGCAGCAGGAGCGCTTCGGCGCGGGAGCCATTGAGGGCCCAGCCGGTGAGCAGGGAAGCGAGGGCGTCGCCGGTGGCCGCCTGGTTGAAGCCGAAGACGCCGCCTCCGGTGCCGGACCAGCGATCGTCATTGGTGGAGCGGCGCCACTCGCCACCGAATTTCAGGGTGTGCGCGCCGCGGATGGTAGTGATGTTCGAAGTGACGTGGTCGCCGCGGATGGGCACCTGGAGGCGTTCGTGGTTGCCGGTACCGAAGCCGGTGAGGCCGGGGATATTGATTTGGGGGAAGAAGCGATCGTTGGTGCCTTTGATGCCGAGGCGTTGGGCGAGGCCGAGATCGGAGCCGCCGGAGAGGGCATTGGCTTTGCGGCGATCCCAGGAGTAGCGCGATTCGAGGGTAGCGGTGGGGGAGAAGCTGTGCTGCCAGGTTGCCGACCAACTATAGAAGCTGTTGTCGCTGGCGGTGTGATAGGGGTCGACGCCGGGTTGGGGGTACACGGGTGAATTGAAGCTGTCGGTTTCGCTGACCAGGAAGCGGCCGTAGACACGGTCGTTGAGGGAGAAGTTATGGTCGACGCGGGCGACGGCGACTTCAGTGTTGGTGCGTAGCGGCTGGTTGGCGCGGAAGTTGTTGTTACGGGAGCGGGCGCCGGCGACGTTGGGTTGTGGGTAGAGGTTGGCGATGGCGGTACCGACGGGGTCCAGGCGGGAAGCGGGAATGATGTTGTTGGGGAAGGGCGAGCCGGTGAGGGGATCGCGGACGGTGGCGAGGCCGGTGAAGTCGCCGGCGATTTCGGCGCGTGTGGGGACGCTGGCGAGGATGGTCTGTTGGCGGCGGATGCGGAGGCCTTCGTAGTTGGCGAACAGGAAGGTACGGTCTTTGCGGATGGGGCCGCCGGCGCTGGCGCCGAACTGGTTGTAGCGGAGGGCGGGCTTGGAGGAGGCGAAGAAGTTGCGGGCATCCAGGCGGTCGTTACGGAGGAAGTTGTAGAGCGATCCGTGCAGCTCGTTGGTGCCGGATTTGGTGGTCATCTGTACGTAGCCACCGCCGGAGCGGCCGAGTTCGGCTTTGTAGTTGCTGATTTCGACGTTGAACTCTTCAAGCGATTCGACGGGTGGGTCATAGACAAGCGTGGCGACGCCGAGGAGGATGTTCTGAGCGTTACCGCCGTCGATGGTCCACATGGCGTTGTTGCCGCGGCCACCGGCCATGGCGAAGTTGGAGCCGTTGCCGTTCTGGACAACGAAGCCGTTAAGACGGGCT
>JAEUQF010000348.1 GCA_016789745.1 Bryobacterales bacterium | reverse complement strand
CAAGGAGCGCGCCAAACCCGCCGTTCCCTTCGGCGGCCAGTACCGCATCATCGACTTCGTTCTGTCCAACCTTGTCAACAGCGGTATGCACAGCATCTATGTGCTGATCCAGTTCAAAAGCCAATCCCTGCTCCAGCACCTGCGCGACGGCTGGGAATCCAGCGGCCTGCTCAAAAACAACTTCATCATCCCCGTCCCCGCCCAGATGCGCTCGGCCGGCGAAACCTGGTACCGCGGCACCGCCGACGCCATCTACCAGAACATCAACCTCATCGAACAGGCTGACCCGCACCTGGTCGCCATCTTCGGCGCCGACCACATCTACCGCATGAATGTGCGTGAGATGCTCGAATACCACGAACAGAAACGCGCACAGGTCACCGTCGCCGGCATCCCCATGCCCCGCTCCTTATCCAAGGAATTCGGCGCCATGGAAGTGAATTCCGATTACAGCATCCGCGCTTTCCACGAAAAACGCGATGACGTTCCCACCATGCCCGGCGAGCCCGACCTCTTCTTCGCCTCCATGGGCAACTACGTCTTCTCCACCGGCCTCCTGCTCCGCGAACTCTATGCCGACGCCCAGCGCGAAGACTCCGCCCACGACTTTGGCCGCGACATCCTCCCACGCCTGGTCGAACGCGGCGACATGTACGCCTACGACTATCGCCAGAACCGCATCCCCGGCGATCCGGAAGGCGCCGTCCCCTACTGGCGCGACGTCGGTACCCTCGACGCCTACTACGACGCCAGCATGGACCTCAAGTCCGTCACCCCGCAACTGAACCTCTACAACAAACAGTGGCCCTTGCGGACCGCCGGCTACGATGATCCGCCCGCCAAGTTCACCTTCGACGAAGAAGGCCGCCGCGGCCAGTCCATCGATTCGGTCGTCGCCGGTGGCTCCATCCTCTCCGGCGGCATGGTCAAGAATTCCGTCATTGGCCGCGGTGTCCGTGTCCATACGGGCGCCGAAGTGGAAGACTCCGTCATCTTCGATAACTGCGACATCGGCCGCCACGCCAAGATCCGCCGCGCCATTCTCGACAAGAACGTTCGCATCCCGGAACGCGCCGTCATCGGCTATGACTTGGCCCGCGATCGTGAGCTTTACCACGTCACCGATACGGGAATCGTCGTGATCGAAGGCCGTCGCTCGCGGGTGGACATCTCCTCCATCCAGATCTAGCGGCACCTCTCACGAAGGCCCAACATCTTGCGGTGGACTTACCTCCCCCCTCCCCTCTACACTGGTCTACAACCAGCCGATAAGGCTATCGGGGAGGCCCACCATCGTCAAGGTCTGCGCACTGGCGAGCAGCAGTTCCGGCAATAGCCTTTTTGTCGGAACCGATCGCACCCGTGTCCTCATCGACGCCGGCCTCAGCCGCCGCGAAACCTTCCTCCGCCTGGAGAAGATCGGCGAAGACCCCGCCAAACTTACCGCCGTCCTGCTCACCCATGAGCACTGCGACCACATCGCCGGACTCATCCCCATCCTCAGGAAACTGAAGATCCCGGTCTATGCCACCCACCTCACCGCGCCCGCCATTTCCTGGGATGGCTTCGCGCCACGGCTCGAAACCTTCCAGGCCGGCACCCGCTTCCAGGTCGGCGATCTCGAAATCCAGAGCTTCACCATCCCCCACGACGCCATCGATCCGGTCGGCTACACCGTAAAGGCGCAGGGCGTGAAGGTCGGCCTCGCCACCGATCTCGGCTACATGCCCGAATCCATCTGCCATCATTTGCGTTCCAGCCACTTTCTTTTGCTCGAATCGAATCACGATTTGGATATGCTGAAAGTTGGGCCGTATCCCTGGTCGGTGAAGCAGCGGGTGATGAGTCGCCGCGGGCACCTGTCGAATGAGGTTGTCTCTACCTTCATCCAGGAACACCTGGACAGCACAACCGCGACATTGGTGCTCGGACATCTGAGCGAGCATAACAACCACCCCGAAATCGTCCGGATCACGGCCGCGCAGGCGCTGGAAGGGCGCGGGTTGCGCCCCCAACTGGTGGTGGCCGAACCCCGCTCGCAATCGGACCCCTTCCTGTTCTAACAGAGCCCGCCTCGCGCGCACCGGCATATGATCGCTCGCTATACGCGGCCCGTCATGGGCGGCATCTGGTCTGAAGACAACAAATACCGGCAGTGGCTGGAGGTGGAACTGGCAGCTAGCGAAGCGCTGGCCGAAGCCGGCGTCGTCCCCCTCGACGCAGCCCAGGCCCTCCGCCAACACGCCTCGGTTTCCGCCGCCCGTATCGCCGAAATCGAAAAGGTCACCCGCCACGACGTGATCGCCTTCACCACCGCCGCGGCCGAATCCATGCAGGCCGCCGGCGTCGGAGAAGCCTCGCGCTGGTTCCACTACGGCATGACGTCCAACGACGTCGTCGATACCGCCCAGGCCCTGCAAATCAAGCAGTCCGCCGAACTCATCCGCCAGCAGGCCGTCGACCTCGCCGAAATCCTCAAACAACGCGCCTGGGAGTTCAAGGACGCCGTCCAGATCGGCCGTACTCACGGGATCCATGCCGAGCCCATCACCTTTGGCTGGAAACTCGCCCTCTATTACGACGAAATCCGCCGCAATATCGAGCGCCTCGACCTCGCCGCCGCCCAGATCCGCTACGGCAAAATCTCGGGCGCCGTCGGCGTCTTCGCCCACATCGGCCCAGATGCCGAAGCCCGCATCTGCGAAAAACTTGGCCTGCTCCCCGCTCCCATCGCCAGCCAGGTCATCAGCCGCGACCGCCACGCCGCCTTCATCTCCGCCCTCGCCCTGCTCTGCGCCGCGCTCGAAAAAATCGCCCTCGAAGTCCGTCACCTGCAGCGCACCGAAGTGCGCGAAGTCGAAGAACCCTTCGCCACCGGCCAGAAGGGCAGCTCGGCCATGCCCCATAAGAAAAATCCGATCGTTTGCGAGCAGATCTGCGGTCTCGCCCGCGTCGTCCGCTCCAATGTCCAGGCCGCTTTCGAAGACATCGCCCTCTGGCATGAACGCGATATCTCCCATTCCTCGGTCGAACGCGTCATCATGGCCGACTCCTGCATCCTCACCGATTACCTGCTCGACAAGACCAGCTGGCTCGTCAAAGGCATGCGCGTCCACCCCGACCGCATGCGCCGCAACCTCGAATCCACCCGCGGCCTCGTCTTCTCCGGCCAGGTTCTCCTCGACCTCGCCGCCGCGGGAGTGCTCCGCGAGGACGCCTACCGCATCGTCCAAAGCCACGCCATGCACTGCTGGGAAACCGGTGGCGACTTCCAGGCCGCCATCGCCGCCGACCCCCTCGTCGCCGAAAAGCTCACCTCTACCCAAATCGCGGAAGCGTTCTCCGTAGAACGCCAACTGGGGCATATCGATACCATCTTTCGTCGCGTATTCGCTACCTAGTACTATAACTTCTGTGCTTTGATACGGTTACCTAAGGCATTCTACCGATTGCTGAGAAATCCGTGGGATCAAAACCGGGCTTTTTAGGGTAAACTGCTGTCAGGAAAATCGTGAAGCCCGCCGCTGTGGAAGAAAAGTCGAAAAAGTCCGCCAAACGCTACCGCATGCCCCGGGTAAGCCAGCTTACGCTCGCTCGGGTTCTCCTCGTCGATGACGACCCCACCGCCCGCTTAACCCTGCAAACGGTTCTCGAAGCTGGCGGGTATCATGTCGATGCCGCTGCCTCCGCCGCCGAAGCTGTTGGCAAGATGGACCGCCGCTCCTACGAACTGGTGCTCAGTGACTTACAGATGGAATCCCCCGAAGCCGGGCTCCAGGTGCTGGCTCACGCCCGCATGATGGAGTACCAGCCCGCCACCGCCATCATCACGTCCTACCATCAGGGAAATCTGAAGCCGGTCCGTCGCGACCGCGATCTCCTCATCGAGCCCCAGGATGTCCCTGATCTGCTCACCAAAGTTGCGGACCTCATCAGCGGCCGCGCCACCCGCCGCGTCGAACGCGAACTCAAACTAGCCGGCGTCTCCTAAGCCTCGCCTCTACAACGGCCAGTTATGGCACGTTTTGCAAACCGTCTCCTTCGGCTTCTGCAAATGCGCCTTTGCGGCCGACCCGTGCGGTAAATGACAGTTCTGGCAATCCGCCAGAATATCCGTATTGTGCGTATGCGCCGGCACAAACGCCGCCCGGTCATGGCATTGCGCACAAACAGTAGCCGGCGTCGCCCGTTTCAACGCCCAAGCCTCGTTCTTCACCGCATGGCACGTATCGCAGCCCACTAACCCCGGCGGATGCACCCGAAAATTTGCCCCAGCCCCCACCGTTACGCTGATCTTCGCTTCTGACCCGCCGCCCGAAACGGCAACCTCGTGCTTGCCTGCCGCCAGTTCCACTTCCGCGTGCACCACTCCGGCCACGGTCTCCGTCATCGCCACCGGCTTCCCATCCACCGCCAGCGTTGCCTTCCCCGGTGCCCGCGCCACAATCCGCACCTTGCCTGGCGCTACCGTCGTGCCGTCCACCGGCGCCAGAATCACTGCCGGATCCTGCGCCAGCAACCCCACACCCGCCAGCAGCCAGGCCAGCCGCGCCGCTACCATCGCGTCTCGTTCCGGAACCGCACCAGGCTGCGGTCAATCGACGCGATATTCGCTACGCCCGCCAAACCCATGTTCAGCGCCAGTTCGGTATGCAGCAGCGTCATCACGCGCTCCACGCCCCGCTGCCCGAACGTCGCCAACCCGTACAGATACGGCCGCGCTACGGCCACCGCCGTCGCTCCTAACGCCAGCGCCTTCAAAATATCCGTGCCGCGCCGGAACCCGCCGTCCACCAGCACCGGAATCTTCCCGTTCACCGCGCGCACCACCTCCGGCAGCGCCTCCACGGTCGACCCCACATGATCCTGCTGCCGCGCCCCATGGTTCGACACCACCACGCCATTGGCCCCGTACTCCACGCACTTGGCGGCATCCTCCCCAATCATGATCCCCTTGATCACAATCGGCAGGCTGGTGGCTGCCCGCAGATCCCGCAGCGTGTTCCACGTCGGCGTCGGATTCGGCCGCGCCGGCGGGTAGATCCCCACCCGCCATGGCGACTTGGCGTCCGGCATCCGCCCCTGCGCATCGCGCTTCGGCAACCCCGATTCGCACCACGACCGCTCCAGCTTATTCTTGATATCCCGCTCCCGATGAGACACATGCATGATGTCCACCGTAAAGCAGATCCCCGAACAGCC
>JAEUQF010000293.1 GCA_016789745.1 Bryobacterales bacterium | reverse complement strand
GAAGCCGTCCTTGGTGGCCTCCACACGATAAATGCCGGGAGGAAGGAAGGGGAAACGGTAGAGACCGGCGTCATTCGTCTGGGTTTCGCGGCGGGCGTTGGTCGCAGTGTTAATGACCGCGAGTTGAACCCCGGGAATCGCAGCGCCGGTGGCATCGGTGATGGCGCCCGTAAGTTCGGAGGTAGTCTGCGCGGCGGCGGACGCTGCCGTCAGCAGGAGTGCGAGGAGAAGCGGGAGTGCCATAAGGTGTAGTGTCCAGCAGAAGCTGTATTCTATACCCAGCAGAGACGATCCGAATGCCCGCACCAGGCGGAATCCGCCGAGACTTCAGCTATTCAGCAGATCGTCGAGCTTCGCGTCCGCCGGCATGTGCGCTCCTTCGAGCAAGGCGGCTTCGACGAGGTTCAGCTTGCGTGCTTTCATGCGGGCTTTGACCGCCGCGGCGAAGTCAGGATTCGGATCACCGGGCTCTTCCACATCGTTCGAAGGGCCGATTTCATTGATGCCGGCCAGCACGCGGGCCTTGCGTTCCACCAGCGACATGCCCTTCAACTCCTCGGGCGTGATGGGTTTGCCGAACCAGTAATCCTGATGCCCGAGCTCATACGGCAGATCCTGCTTGGCAGGCGCCGGAACGCTCGGCAGCCCGCCGGTGAAGCGTACAGGCACGATGGGCACGTTGGCATCGATGGCGAGTTCGATGAGCGCGGAACTCACCACGGCAACCGGCTTGCGGCACGTCAGACTGCGGACACCTTCCACGTGGATGAGCGCCGAACGGCCGTCCGCCGTCATGGCCTTGCGCAGATGTTCGGTCAGCTTCAGCAACGACGCCGGCTTGCTTTGATCGAAGTAGATGAGCGGCTCACTCGGCGATTCGGAGAACTTGTCGAAGATGCGCGACATGGACTGCACCAGTTGCGACTTCTTCTGTTCGATCTTCGCCATCACGATGAGCGGCGAGCCGGTGATGGCCGGCGCCACGAACGGAAACAGCGTCGACTCCATCAGCGTCTGGTGGTTCGCCAGATACAGCACCGGCTTGCCCCGCAGAGCCTGCAGCGCGGCCGGGTCGACAGGCCTTACCGCACCCACGAAGTTGCCGTAGAGCGACGCGATCAGATGTTCGCGCGGGTGTACGGGATCGGCGACGTCGCCCTTCTTCCAGTACGACCAGATGTCGTTGAGCGACAGTCCTGTCTTGGGGGCAGGCGGCTTGCCTACAATGCGGCAAGCCACGCGCGGCATGTGGTAGATGGGCAGCCCATCGGCCATCAGCCACGCTTCGGCTACCGCCACGGCGTCGTGATCGCCGCGCGTGACTTCGCGGATCTCCAGTTCCACCGTGACGCGCTTCGCCGTCGGGATCACTTGGCCGCGGTACTTCCACACCACTTCCTGTCCAGCGGCAATCGGCTCAAAGCACGCATCGGTGAGGCCATCGCCCAAGCCCGCCTCCAGCATGTAGAACTGGAGCAACTGCATGATCGACTCGACTCCCAACGACCCGGGCATCACCGGATCCTGGAAGAAGTGGGCCTTAAAGAACCACTCGTTGGGGTCGACGTCTTTTTCGGCGCGCAGGCGGCCGAGTTTGTTGGCACCGCCATCGGGCCAGTAGTCGGTGACGCGGTCCAGCATCAGCAACTGGCCGGACATCATCTTCAACGGGCCGGCAAAGTAGCGGGCCGGGTGCGATTTGAGGTCGACGGTGAAGCCGGAGGGCGGCGGCAGCGGCTCACGATTGGGAGCCAGGCCCACCTGCCCGGCCAGCGCCTGCTTGGGGAAGAAGCCGAAGCTGGTGCGGAGCGTCGCCACTTTGCGGCCATTGAACGTCGTTTCGAGATCGAAGACCACCAGCGTGATGCCACCGGATTTCGACAGCGTCACCAGCTTTGTCCGCGTGGTGAAGATGCCGGGCTCATCGGGCACCGGCCCGTACATGGTGCCGGAACCATCCAGGTTGCGCAGATAGACGTCGTTAGGCTCCGTGCTGACGCAGCCGACATAGGATGCCAGCCAGCCGCAGGGCTGGAGCGAGATCTCCATCAACACGCTCAACGGAACGAAGGGCTGGCCGTTATCGCGGAAGAACCAGGCGCCGTTTTCCAGGTCGTACTGCACTTCGGCTTCGGCACCGGGCTTCATGCCTTCGGGCTGCTCACTGACACGCGTCACCCGCGTCATCTGCAGGAACGGCGGGCTGGGCAGGCGTACGGTGCGGGTAGGGCCATCGAAGCGGGCGTACATCTGGCCGAACGCGTCCGACGGACGGCCGAGCGCGGAGGCCAGCATGCCGTGTGCCCCAAACTCGAAGCCGTTCACCACCACGCCGGGCGTGAGTGTGGTTTCCGGACGTGGTTGCAAGCCGAGCTTTTCAATGGGCCAATCGGGAACCAGGTGCACGCCCAGTCGCAGGCCATGCACGGCTTTGATGTGGCCATCCACCATGCCCATGATGTCGGCGTAAATGGCGGGTTGCGGACCATCCACCACGCGATGCACGAAAACTTCGTAGGTCAGGTAATCCGACGTGGGAATGACCTGGCCGCGGCAGCGGAGCTTGTAGACCTCATCGGGGATGGGCTCAAAGCGCCAGCCGTCGCGGCCGATCGTCAGGCCCATCGCCGCCAGGTAGAAGGACATCGCCTGCATACCGGCCTCGGCCATGAGGGTGCCGGGCATGCACGGATCATTCAGGAAGTGGCCCTGGAAGAACCAGTCGTCCGGACTCACCTTGTTCCGAACCTTCATGTAGCCGCGGCCCCACGGACCGCCATTCGGATCCAGCTCCACCACCTCATGCAACAACTGCATCTGGCCGCTGGGAATGCGCGGCGTGGCAGTGTGGGTGGCCAGGTTTTCGTAGCCTTCTCCGAAACAGGCGTAGCCGTTGCCGTTGGCGAAGGCCGTCATCTGTTCGCGCGTGTAGGTGCGCTTCACCGGCACCTTTGGTGTGAAAGGTACCAGCGGGCCATCGGGCTTGGCGGTGTTCGCATCCCAGATGACGCCGATGGGATCGGCCAATTCGGCGTCGCTGAAGAAGCCCGCCTGGCCGTTGCGCATGGCCAGGCGCACTTCGCCATTCACGCGGCAATCGAAGTGGAAGAAGAAGATGCGGACATCGCCCAACTGCGCGTGGTCGTCGATGTGGATGTCGTAAACCAGCGTATCGCCGATCTGCGGCAGCGGGCCCTTGAAGGTGAGCTCGCAACTCAGCATGCGATAGACGCGCTTATCGCGATTGATGAAGTCGATGCCCTGCCAGGAGACCAGCATCAGATCGGCCTGGCCTGCTTCGATCAGCACGCCGGGCGTGATGTGGCGCTCGTGCGGGAACCAGGAGTCCTCACGGATGTCGGTCTCGGTCCAGATGGAGCCTTTCTGCAGGACTCCGGCTTCACCCAGGACACCGGTGACGCGATCCGGGAACAGGAGCGGCGGCTCTGGCATGCGCACCTGACGGCGGAAGCCATCCTGCTGTTCGAAGAGTTTGCCGAAGATCTCCGAGATGCGGCCGCTGGCGTGGATCTCCAGTTGACGGCGATCGAAGGTGGGGCCGGAGGGCGTTGGCGGCAGCACTTCCGGTTCGAGCGCGGGCGCTGGAGCGGGTGCTGGAGCGGGAGCAGGCAGCGCAACAGGCGCGACGGGCGCGGCGGCCACGGGCGGCGGCGGAGCGATCGGTAACGGCGGAGGTGGCGGAGCCTGGATCAGCGGCACGGCAGGCGCGGTGCCTTTCCGAAGCGCATCGCGGAACACAGCCAGCCGGGCTTCGGCGGCGCGGCGCAGCACGTCCACCTGCGCCTGCACGGCGTTGCGATGGGCGGCACCGGCGGAACGCGCCAGGGTGGCGTACGTGTTATCGGGCATGCGTCCGTTGCCGTGATGATGGCCATTGGTGGCCACAGCGGCGATCGCTGGTTCAGGAGCGGCCACGGGCG
>JAEUQF010000273.1 GCA_016789745.1 Bryobacterales bacterium | reverse complement strand
GGAGGAAGTGGTCAACATCTGGACGGAGGTCGTCGGCGCGTAGGGTAACACGATCAGCGTTAATATCCGCTGGACCGGGTTGCCCACGCCATTGGCCGCCGTTACCTGCACGCGGTAAGTGCCCGCTTCGGTATTGGCGGGAGTGCCGGAGATCCGGAGAGTCCCGCTGGGATACCCGAATTCATTCAGGTTGCTGGCCTGTAAACTGGGCGGCAGACCTTGCGTGGTGAAGTACATACCCCACCCTTGTATCGGAGTCGCGGGAGCGGCTGGTGGCAGGCCGGGAACCGTACCGGTGCTGGGATAGCCTGTTGCGATCTGCGAAAACTCAGCAGGCCGCCCAGCAAACAGCACCGCCAAGGGAGCCCCTGTAAAGCGTGGCCCCTCGAAGATCTGCACCGTGACTTCCTGCTCTTCCGTTCCACTCGGGGATGTGGCTGTAAACTGCAGCGGATACTGTCCGCCGGAACCTGGGGGCGGACTGCCCGGCTGTGCCGTCAAGGAGTAGCGCGAGTTGCCGGGATCCGGCTGACCCGTGATTCCGGGCGGCAGAATGCTGCTCAACGCGATCACACCGGCACTGGCAGTCACGTTCTCGACCCTCGGGACCACCGCTCCCGGATTCCCCACGATAAAGTTGATAACATTTGGGCCGGTGAACACCGGCGTGTTCACGATGTCGAAAGTGTACGTCTGGTTGAAGGTAATACTCGTTCCTGCCGCGGATACACCTATCGTCACAGGAAAGCTGCCAGTGGTTCCCGCCGGGGGAGAGACGGTCACTCGTCCGACGCCGTCAGAGCCGCTGACCAACTGAATCCAACTGGGAGTGTTACCCGACCTGGACCAAGTCAACGGCGTGGTTGCACCGCTTGCCAGCAAGTTGAAGGTGTTCCGCACCCCCGCCGCGGCCGTCAGCGTAAACGGGCCAACGTGCGAGGGGTTTGGCGGCCCCGCCACTTGCACCGTAAAGATCTGGCTGTCGCTGGTGACTCCGTTGCTGGCACGAATCCGGGGGCAGGTCTGCCCGACGATTTCCTCGCAGGGTCCGAAGAACGTTGCATTGCCGGCTGTGCCGCTAATGGTTGCGGTGCCGTCCAGGTTATCGCGGAACGAGAGTCCCTCCAGATTCACTCCCGGGTCCAGGGTGAACCGGGGCTTGGGCGAACCAGCCGCGACAATGGTGAAGTTCACCGGCTGCTTGTAGGACGTATTCAATATGGCGGGCGTGATGATCTTCACATCCGTACCCACACTTATGATGTAGTCCTGGGTGACCGTACGGACGGCATTGGCTGCCGTCAGCCTGATCGGGAAATGGCCGATGGCTGGCGACCCGGTACCGTTGTAGGAAATGGTAAACGGCGAGGGCCCGCAAGACGGGACCGAGATCAGGGCCGGCGTGGTCACTACGGTGGCACAAATCGTAGGGGTTGGGTTGCCCTCCGCTGCCCTCCGCAACAATCTGGTGAGACGCAGCCAGCCCGGGAGAAAAACTCAGCACGGTGGGCCCGGTAAAGCGTGGAGCTTCATAGGGCACCAACGTTACCGTGCTCTGCAGCCCGTTCCCGTTGCCATCCAGCAGGTTGATGCTGTCGGAAACGTAGGTGGAGCATTTGCTGAAGTCTGGCCCTGGGGAGACACCGGTGGTTGGATCCGGCGGGCACGGCGCATCACCTGCTGCCACCGGACCGAGCTTGGTGTGCGTAAACCGGTTGCCCAGACGCGAGGCGGTCCACTTGGCTCGATTCCAATCCAAGTAACGAATGCTCGCCGTGATGCTGTCCCGTAAGGCGCACGTGGAGACGCCCTTGTCATTGAGGCAGCGCTGCACGAACCATCCGCCCCAGGTGGAAGCCGACCAAATCGTCTCATTCCAGTCGCGATAGGTGAGTTCGTTGAAAATCATCGAGTTTCCCCTCGTGTCCGCGACACGGAAGACGGGGTCAATGGAGGGCCTGCGCTGCGGTAGGACAGTGGTGCTTTCCACTTCGGGAAGAGTTTCGCCCACCAGGCTCAGACTGAACTTGTTGAAACCCAAACCGCTGGCATCATCCAGCATCGCCTTCAAATCCGGCTTGGTGGTTTGTGCCCGCTCCAATCCCGTCCGCAGGTTGGCGAGATTGTCCAGTTGACGCTGGTTATCAAAGGTCTGGATTCCGACGGTTGCAATCATTGTCGCTGCCACGATGACGATGGCCGCCGGCCCAAGAGCGGGGAGAAGGAATCCGTAGCCCGAGACCGTGCCCACAACGGTGCTAATGGCCCAGAGGTCCCCTGCGATTTTAGTCGTGGTAACCACCGTAACCGCAGCCACCGCGGCCGCATAGGCGACGGCCGTAAAGCCCGCGTAGACGGCCCCTGTTACGAGGGCGACGACCGCTCCGCTAATGCCAGCAACCATCTGCATGTTCAACTGCGTATCCGCAGCCACAGCTGTCGCGTTGGAAAAGCTATCCGCAAACTTGCCATAAGACTTGCTCATCCCGTACATGCGAAAGTAGTCCGAACTGGGAACGGGGGGCGGATAGATCCTGCCCAGAAGAGTGCAGAAGGGACCGCCATCGTAATTGATGCCCAACACCTTCGCAATGCCGGCATCCGTGCGGAAGCGGCAGGGATCATTCACAAAGGACGTGAAGTGCGCCAACGACTGGGTGAAGAACTCGATTTCGTTGCGTTGTACGATTCCCTCAAACCAGTTGTAAATAGCCTGTTCGTCCGCAGTGCGCTGGCTGGGTGCCTTCTTTACAATGCTCGCCAAGCGGGAGACCATAATGGCCCGCACGGCGTTGCGCACATCGCGCCGCCCATACGCGTGGATGACATTTGCATCCGTTTCGGGGAGGCCGTGCAGGGCCAGATATGTGGTGATGGCGTCCGATTCAAACTTATCTAACTGAAAAACAGGGGAGCCGCCCGCACCGCAGTATTTACGGATGATCCTGTTGCCGCCAACCGGCTCGCAGGAGCCGAGCGTTTGCGCCTCGGCCTTGAAGCCGGCGGAACGCCTGAAGGGAATAGCCGGTAGCATGAGGATGGCCAGCAACACCGTGAGAGGCCGAAAGATCAGCCACTGCCGGACTCCGCTGACGGAAATACGCCTCCCCCGAGAGGGCAGTCGAGATTGTTTCTGGATCAAGAGCGACTCCTTTGCATACCGGGGTATGGGAGAGGAGTTTGGAGAGTGTGCCAAAAAAGTTGTTACTTTTTTCGGTAGAACCGTCCGGGCCTCTGGAACCGGTCAGCCATGCCGTACCTGATGAGCGTTATCCGTTCCAAAGCGGCGCGGGACCTTCCAGCGGCAGCCGGGAACTATCCTATGGTGGTAGGATACATGCATGCCGCGTGGAAACCCGTCGCCGAAGCTGGCGATCACTGTCGACCCGGATGTTCATAAGAGGATCCTGGCTGCGGCCGCGAAAGAGGGTGTGAGCCTTTCGGCCTGGATGACGGAGGCGGCGCGGGACGCTCTGAAAATCCGGGCCGGTCTGGAAGCGGTGGCCGAGTGGGAAAAGGAGCACGGCGCTTTCACCCAGGAAGAACTGAACGAGGAGCGCGTGCGGGTGCGTGCGCAGCTGAAGAAGCCGCGAAGGGTCAGGCGCCCGGCATGAGCCGTCTGGTCTACGATGCCGGCGTACTTGTGGCAGCGGACCGCGGCGACCGGCGTGTTTGGTTGTCGCACACGGCGCGACTGGTGGAACGGATCGTGCCACTGGTGCCCGCGCCCGTGGTAGCTCAAGTCAGCCGTTCTCCGCGGCAGGCGCAACTCCGGCGGTTTCTGGCGGGGTGTCACATCGAGCCCCTGGGGGAGCGCGACGCTCACGCGGCGGGACGTCTGCTTGGCAAGAGCGGGACGGCCGATGTGGTGGACGCCTCCGTGGTGGCCGTGGCGACTCGGTATCAGGCGGTCATCCTCACGAGTGACGTGGACGACATGGAACGACTGGCGGCTGTTGCCGGCACGGGAGTAAGCGTGATCGGTCTTTGAGGCCTGATTAACGGGGCCGGCGGCTGGCCCATTCCGCTGCCAGTTCGGCTTTCCCCTGCTTGGCATACACAGCCGTGATCCAGGCATGGACTTGGTCAAGCTGGTACCATTCCGGGGCAACGACGCGGCCGCGCATCCCGCTCATGACGTTGTGCGCGGCGAGGAGCAAAGCTTCGGCGCCGGCGTAATCACCCTTCGCCGCCAGCGTCGCGCCGAGGATGCCGCGCAGATAACTGCTGGTCCAGCCGGGGCGAGGTTCCTGCTCCGGCAACAGGCTGCGAACCAGCGCCTCAGCCTCGTCCCTGCGGCCCTGCCGCAACAGCACTTCGGCAAGCGCGGCCTGTAAGCCGGTAGCGTCCCGTTTCGCCACCCGCCGCGCCTCAACAACAGTCCGGTAGGCAGCCTCGGCCTCCTGCAAGCGATCTGTTTGGACGTAAGCCTGCGCCACCACCTGTGTCAGAAGCCCAACCCCGACGTCGGCGGCTCCGCGCGCCTGAGTGCGCATCGGCAAAAGAGGAACGCCGATCTCCAGGGCCTGCGCAGGATTGCCGCCCCACAGCAGGCTCTTGGCCAGCAGATAGCGCGCCTGTTGGACGCCGGTGTCGTTCGGTCCACGCGCCTCCGCCCATCGCGGAATGTAGGTCTTCAAGAGAGACACGGAGTCCGAAAAGCGGCCCGCATCCTGGTACATACCGGCGACGTTCATCCTCCAGTTCATGCCGATGGGGTGTTGCTCGCCGTACCGCCGCACATAACCGTCCGCGGCCAGGCTGTAGTAGCGGACAGCTTCCTCCATGCGGAACAGAGCGCCATAGGCATTCCCTATCGACCCGGTGTTGTCCAGCGTAACGGTATGATCGCGACCGCGCAGCCGTTCGTTCAACTCCCTGGCCCGGAGCAGAAGAGGTAGCGATTTCTCGGCCTGTTTGGTGGAGAACAGGCCCATGGCGTAGGCTTGCATGCTGACCACCGTGTCAGGGTGCTCCGGGCCCAGCACCTTGGAGCGCAGACGATAAGCCTGCTCGGCCAAGGGCAACCCGGCTTCGGCCTGACTGCTGTAGATGTACGCAACTCCCAGATCATTGAAGCTGCGCATGGTGTCGGGGTCTTCCACCCCAAGCACGCGCTGGCGCACCTCCAGGACCTTCTGGTGCAGGTCGCGGGCCTGCTCGGCCTGACCAGCACTCCGCAGCGCCACGGCCACCGAGTGCATGGCCTGCAGCGTACGCCGGTCCTCGGCTCCGAAGACCCGTTGGCGCCCATCCACCACCTGGCGGAACAACTCCACGGCTTGCGCGGATTTGCCATCGGCGCGCAGCACCATGCCAATGCCGTGCAGCGATTCGAGCGCGGCCGGATGCAGCGGCCCCAAACTCTTCTTGCGTAGGTTGTAGGCGGCCTCCAACTGCTCCTTGGCCATGGGCAGAATGTTGAGGTTGAAGTAAGTTTCGCCGATCGTGTTGCGGATCTCGGCTTCCACTTCCGGCTGATTGCGGAAGCGATCGCCGATGCTGGCGGCAGCACGATCGAGCGCCTCGCGCACTTTGATGTCGCGCGTCGGGGTGGCGACGCCGCGGTCCGCCTGCGCGGTGGTGTTGGCCACCTTGAGCAAATCGTTCTGCAGGAAGTCCACAACGGCCCGTGTGGTTGTGGCCTGCAGGTCGGCCCGGCGCCGTTCGGCCACGGCCTTGTCGCGTTCCACTTCGCGTGCTCGCTCGGCAGCGGTCGCCCGAGCCTGCTCCTCGCGCGCCGCCTTTTCGGCACTTCGCGCATCATCCCGGCGCGCGATGGCTTCGGCCTCCGACCGGATGGCGCGATCGCGGCTGGCCACCGCCTGCCGCTCGGCAGTCGAGGCACGCAGCGCCAGCCAGAGACTGACACCAGTGGCCAACACCAGCACAGCGACAAATGCCGCCGCCGTCAGCAGCAACGCCCGGTGCCGGCCGGCCAGTTTCCTCAACCGGTAGCGGGTGGACGGCGGCGCGGCCTCCACCGGTTCCCCTTCCAAGTACCGCCGCAGATCTTCGGCTAGGCTCTGCGCACTGGCATAGCGGCGCGCCGGATCCTTTTCCAGAGCCTTCTGGACAATCCAATCCAATTCCCGCGCCAGTTCCTTGTCCAGATCAGGGGCGCGCCGGCTGAGCGGCTCCGGCGTCTCCTCCCGGATGCGCTGCAACAAGGTGGGCAGATTGGCGTAGCTGGTGCGGATGGCAGTGTCCCGCAGAGGGGTGGAGCCCGTCACCAGTTCGTAGGCCAGCACTCCCAGCGAATACACGTCGCTACGGGTATCCAGGGCGGACGTATCGTGAGCGGCCTGCTCCGGGCTCATGTAAGCGATGGTGCCGACGAATGAGCCGAAGTTTGTGCTGAGGGTGTTCAGACCCGCATCCCCAACCGCGCGGGCAATCCCGAAGTCGATGATTTTTGGAACCGGCGCGCCGTCCTGCTGCGATACCAGAACGTTCGACGGCTTGATGTCGCGGTGCACGATCCCCTTCTGGTGGGCATGCTGGATGGCCTGGCAGACGGAGATCAGCAGTTGCAGCTTGCCTACCAGCGGCAACTGTTGCTGTTCGCAGTAGCGGGTGACCTCCACGCCCGCCACGTACTCCATGGCGAAGTACGGGGTGCCGCGGGGCGTCTGCCCGGCATCGAGAACCCGGGCTATGTTGGGATGGTCCATCATCGCCAGCGCCCGGCGCTCGATCTCAAAGCGCTCCAGCACTTCCCGGCTGCGCACGCCCGGCCGGATGATCTTCAACGCCACATAGCGCTTCAGGGGCTTGTCCTGCTCGGCGAGGTACACGCTGCCCATCGCACCCTCACCAAGCAATCGAAGGGGGCGATACGGCCCAAAAGACTGCTCGGATGCCTCGACCGCGTCCTCTGGTTCCGTTACCTCCTCGCAGGCCAGCACACTGCGGACATGGTGGACGACATCGGGATCAACCTGTCCGGACTGGAGAATCGCCTCGCGCTCGCTGACCGTGACGTCCCTGAGTTCCCCAATCAGGCTCCATACCTGCTGCCACTGTTCCTGCGTCATCACTTTACCGGGCGGAATGAAATCAATCTTACCCAGCAAAGGGCGATTCCCGCCAGGGGATACAGCGGTTTACTTCACAGCAGCCGCGCCGCGCAGAAGGCTGCGGTGACGAAGCCCGCGAACTGCCAGTCCAGGCGGCGAAGCGAGCGGCTCACCAGGCTCGGCCATCCTCCGTTGAAGCCTCGCGACAACATGGCACTGTGCACACGTTCGGCGCGGTCCCAACTGCGAATCAGCAGAGTGCCCAGTTGGCGCCCGTACACCGCGTAGCGTTGATGCCCGAGCGGCCGCGCGGTGCGGCTTTCCCTTGCTCGCTCCAGACGGCTGTGCTCTTCCGACATCAGGCTGGTATAGCGGAACATCAGGCTGAGGATGAGATTCAGCGATTCCGGCGCATGCATTTTCCGCAGCGCCCATAGCAGGTCGGCCAGGGGGGTGGTTGCCATGAGGAAGGCGAGCAACAGCGCGGCAGTGTAGCCTTTGAGGGCGACGGAGGCGGCGGGCGCCAGGTTGGCGCGGAGCGGGGCGGGGTCGAGGCCATCGCGTATCACCAGCAGTCCGGCGGCCAGCAGGATGAAGGGCGAGGCTTCGACCACACGCAACAGCAAACGCCAACCGGAGGCGCGGCTGGTGAGAATCAGCGCGATGGTGAAGGGAAGGTAGAGTGCGAACGGGAGGAGGTGCCCCGGCGTTGTAGAAGCAACCAGGATGGTGGCAACCGTAACCGCAACAATGCGGGTGCGCGGGTCGAGTTTATGGAACAGATCTCTCACGCCGGTGACTGGAGCAGCGCAGGTTTGGCTTTGCGGATAAAGGAAATGGCGGCCACCGTGAGAATGGCTTCCACCAGCGCGGCACCCAGGTACATCATCGACATGAAGTAGAAGCCCTTGCCGTAGCCGCTGAGGGAGAATTCGAGCGCAATGAGCAGGGCGGGGACAAGCACACCGGCAAAGCCGCAAAGGAAGGCGCGCGGGGCGTCGGGTCCAGGCAAGACCCGCCAGGTGAAGGAGGCAAGCAGAGCGCCGAGTCCCATGTTGAGGGCATTGACACCGAGCGTGAGCAGCCCGCCATGCTGGAACAGAATGGTCTGAAACAGGAGTGCGGCGAAGATGACCGGAAAGGCTCGCCAGCCGACGAGTATGCCGGTCAGCCCGTACAACCCCAGGTGCACCGAAGTACCGCCGAGCGGGAAGTGCACCAGCGAGATGGCGAAGATGGCCGAAGCCAGCATGCCCATGCGAACCACTTCTTCGGTCTCGATCTTGCGGCCAAGTCCGTAGACGCCGAGCCATGCGGCTCCATGCGCGGCGCCGCACCATGCGGTGGGAAGAATGCCGTCGGCGATATGCATGCGTTACCAGCCGGCGTAGAGCGAGGTTTCGTAGTTGGTGGTGTCGTAGTCAGCGCCCGCGGGGGCCTTGTCTTTGTATTCCACCGTAAACAGCAGCGGGCCCTTGCCGCCCTTGTATTCCACCCGGCCGTCGGCGCCGGTCTTGCCGGCGGGGGCGATGCTGGCGGCGCCGGTGGCGAAGACCTGGATGTCGACGCCCGGGACCGCAGCGCCGTTCTTCAACAGTTGCAGGCGCCAGCCGTTGGCGATGGGCTCGGCCGTGAGTTCGATCTCAAGACCAAGCGGCTTCGGCGTAACGGGCTTCACGCCGGCAGTACCCACGTAGGCAACCGCAGTACGAAAGGTGCGGGAGGCAGTGGCGGCGTCGGGGTTCTTGCTGCGTCCGCCGGGACGCGCGCCCTTGGGCGTCCGGCTGGTAATGCCACGATCCTGCACCATCACGATGCGATGGAAGCCGGCTTCCTTCACGGCATACTCGGAGGTGACGGCCCCCGGTGCGCGTGTCGGGGTCAACAGCACCTTGGCGCCCGAAGGAGCCAGTGCGTAGAGTTGCACCTGCGAGGCATTGATGGCCTCTTCGCTGGTGGGGAACTGGTGGCCGTGGCTGATGCGAACGGCGCTGGTCTTACCCGGAACCAGCGGGGCGACCGGGGAGACCCACGTGTAGTGGGCAAGAACGAGGGTGGGCAAAAGAGTCAGAATAGGAGTTCGCACTTTTTTCATTTTAGTAATACGGGGCGTGACCTGCTATGGATGTCTTCTTCCGCCGCTGGGCGGTGATTTTGTTTTGGACGATGGCGGCCAATGCGCACGAGCTGGATGTCGTGGTGCGGATGGCGCCGCCGGCCGTGGTGCTGCAGGCCACCTACGGCGGGACCGAGCCGGTGCCGTTCGCGAAGGTGCAGGTTTACTCCGCGGCCGACGCGAAGGCCGAGTATCAGACGGGGCTCACGGATAAGAAGGGCGCCTTCAGCTTTGTCCCCGATACGGGCGGAGAGTGGAAGATCATCATTGACGATGAGACCGGGCACCGCAGGGAGGTAGCAGTGTCCGTGCCGGTGCGGTTTGAGGCCGGCGATGCGCAGACCGTGTCCTCCGGGGCAGCGCGTTGGGAACGGGCATTGCTGGGCGTGGCGCTGATCGTGGGGTTGACGGGCTTCTGGTACGGGTGGAAGGCGCGGCGTGCGTAGGCGATGAAGTGGCAGTTGCTGCACCACGCCTGCTGGCAAGGGGATGTGGACGAAGTAACCCGGCTCCTGGACGCGGGCGCGAATCCCAACCAGGTGGCACCGACTAACTGGCGGCAAACGCCACTGGGCCGGACGCTTGAGTTTCGGCTGACGTCGCCA
>JAEUQF010000264.1 GCA_016789745.1 Bryobacterales bacterium | reverse complement strand
GCCGTCGCGCACGGTGGTGGGTTTGCGGCCTTCCAGGTACGGCCGCAGCGAAGCGCCATGCATCAGGGGCAGCGGCGGAGCACTGAGCAAGTCGAGGATGGTGGGCGCCGTGTCGACATGCTCCGTGAACTCCTGCACCACACCCTGACGCACGCGGCCCGGATAGCGGAAGATAAGCGGAATGCGCAGCGCGGGGTCATAGCCGCAGTGCTTTTCGAAACGCCCGTGATGGCCAAGGTCATAGCCGTGGTCGGCGGTGTAGACGATGAGTGTATCGTCTTCCAGGTTCAACTGGCGCAGCTTGGCGAGCACCTTCCCGATGGAGCGGTCCAGGTAGCGCACGGACGTGTAATAGGCGGCCTGGATGCCGGCTCTTTCTTCTTCGCTGAGGTCGCGGAAGATTTTTGGAATCTGCCAGGCATCTTCGGGGCCGATCCTGGGCGCTTTGAAGCGGCGGGCATCGAAATGGTCACGGTCTTCCACAGGGAAGTCGAAGGGCGAATGCGGTTCCTGGAAGCTGACCCACAGCGCGAAGGGCTTGTCGCGGTTGTCGTCCAGGAACTTCTCGGCCAGCTGCACCTGATAGGTGGACTTCATCTCGGCTTCATAGCGAGGATAGGGGAGCTTTTCGGCGTTCAGCCAAATGCGGGCAGGGTCGCGGAAGGGGCGCCACTGGGGCTTGGTGCGGATGTCGGCAGGGATGGGGCGCGGCTTGACCACCTTCATCCACTCCTGGTTCACCTCGCGCTCCGTCATGCAGTAGTCGAAGCCGTGCAAGCCGGGTGAGCCAGGCCGGTTGAAGTGCATCTTGCCAATGACTCCGGTGGTATAGCCGGCGGCTTTCAACTGTTTGGCGAAGGTGGGCTTCTGCGGGTCTAGCGGCGTCGGCAGGCGCGTGACGCCCGCCATGCAGGGCATCTGGCCAGTGAGCAGGCTTTGGCGTGACGGCGTGCAGACGGGCTGATTGCAGTGGTGCAGGGCGAAGCGCGTGCCTTCTTTCGCCAGCCGGTCGATGTTCGGGGTTTCGGCCTGTCTGTTGCCATCGCAGCCCATCACGTAAGCGGCGTGATCGTCGGCGATGACGAACAGCAGGTTGGGGCGGCGGCGGGTTTGGGAGCGGGCTACGGAGGCCGCGGCGGCACTGGCGGCAAAGGTGCGTCGGGTCAACATCGGATTCCCAGCATACACCGGGAGCGGCTTAGCGTTTGACGATCTCGCGGATATGCTCCAGGTCGTTATCGGCGCCGAGCAGCACCATCACGTCGCCCTTGGTGATGACATCATCGGCGCGGGGCACCACGTTGAGGTTAGCCGGATCGCCGCCATGCTGGATGGCGATGAGTTGCACGCGGAGGCGGTTGCGCAGGGCCAGGTCGCGGAGGCTCTTGCCGATGAACTCCGGCGGGGCTTCGATCTCGATGATGGAGAAGCCAGCGCGGAGCGGCAGGTAGTCGATGACGTCCTGTTTCACCAGGCGCTGTGCCAGGCGGGTGGCGGCGTCCTTTTCGGGATGGATGATCTCGTGCACACCGATGGCTTTGAGGATGCGCCCGTGTTCTTCGGAGAGGGCTTTCACGGCGATAAAGGGCACGCCGAGCTCCTTGAGGTGGAGCGCGGTGAGGGTGATGATATCGAGCCGGTCGCCCAGGCTGACGATGGCGCAATCCATCTCACCGACGCCGAGGCTTTCGAGCGCGTGGACGTCGGTAGCATCGGCGCTGACGGCCTTCTGGGCGAACTCCGCGGCTTCGCGGACGGTTTCCGGATCGCGATCGATGGCGAGCACGTCCTTGCCCGCTTCATAAAGGACGCGGAGGGCATAGGCGCCGAAATGGCCCAACCCGATCACGACAAATTTCTCGCGTTTTTGCATGTTGTTGTTTCAGCCCACCATTACGTTCTCTTCGGCATAGCGATACTTGGCCTGGACCTTGCGGGTGCCGACGGCCATGGCCACGGTGGCCGGCCCGATGCGACCGACGAACATGAGGCCACAGAGGATCAGCTTGCCGGCGTCGGTCAGCTTCGGCGTGATGCCCATGGAAAGGCCGACGGTGCCGAAGCTGGAAAAGCCCTCGAAAAGGAGAGGGAGGAAGCGCGCCTGGCTTTGGGCGGCGCTGCCGGCGCGTCCTTCGGCGGCCAACAGGGCGGAGACGGCCACCACAATAACGCCCACCGCGAGCACGATGACCGCGGTTGCCTTGTCGAGGGTGGCCTGCGGGATGGATCGGTTGAACGCATGCGGAGATTCGTGGCCACGCCAGCGAAACAGGGCGTAGATGATGAGTAGGCCGAAAGTGGTGGTCTTGACGCCGCCCGCAGCCGACCCGGGACTGCCCCCGATGAACATGAGCACGATGGTACAAAGCAGGGCTGGGCCGCTCATCTGGCCGTAGTCGATGGTGTTGAAGCCGGCGGTGCGCGGCGTAACCGAGCAGAACCAGGCGTTCAGCCAGGCATGGGCGGCGCTCATGGAGGCGAACACGCCATTGCGTTCCAGGATGTAGAAGGACACGGTGCCGATGACCAGAAGGGCGACTGTGGTGACGACGGCGAACTTGGTATGCAGGCTCAAGCGCGGGCGGGGACGCATCCGCTCGACGCGCTGGCGGGCCGCCTTGGGCCAGAAGCGGATGAAAAGCCGCTGCTGCAGATACTCCTTCAGATCCAGGCCAGTGAGGAAGCCGAGGCCGCCGACGATGATCAGCGCCGAGATCACCAACTGGGTGAAGGCATCGCGCTGGAAGCGGATGAGGTTACCAGGGAACAGGCCGAAGCCCGCATTACAGAAGGCCGAGATGGCATGGAAGGCCGCGGAATAGAAGGCATCGCCAAACTCAGCGTAGATGCCCTGTTCCAGCCACCACTTGGCCAGCAGGAGCGTGCCGACAAGTTCCGTCAGAGCGGTAGCACTGAAGATATAGATGATCAGCGTGCTGAGCTTGCCGGTGGGGCTGTGGTGGAAGCTCTCCTGAATCAGGACGCGATCGGCGATGGTGAGGCGTTTGCCCAGGGCGACCAGGAACACCGTGGTGAACGTCATGAAGCCGAGGCCGCCGATCTGGATGCAGCCCAGGATGACCATCTGTCCGAAGGTGGTGAACGCGGAGCCCGTATCGACAACGGCAAGGCCAGTGACGCAGGTGGCCGAGACGATGGTGAAGAAGGCATCGACGAAGCGCAGCGAGGCGCCGGAGGTCGACGCCGCCGGCAGCATCAGCAGCAGCGTACCGATGGCGATCACGGCCGCGAAACTGAAGACGAGGATCTGGGCCGGATCGAGTGTTGCGGGCAACCACGAACGGGGCCAGTCGAGCACCCTCCTCTGGGAGGCAGTGGCATCGCGGCTCATTTTCTTTCCATGATAGTTCATGCTCCTGACCCTGGGACTTGTTTTCCTGTTCACGATGCGCGCTGACGCGCAATTGCAGAAAGGCGTGCCGGGCGCGGTGGGGATGTCGGCCCAGCGGCTGCAAGCGGCGGCGGCGATTCTGGAAGGCGAAGTGGCGTCGGGAAAGGTGGGCGCGGCGTCTATTCTGGTGGCGCGGCGCGGGCAGGTGGTGCTGCATCGCGGCTTCGGCAAGATGGGGCCAGGCGGGGAGGGGGCGGAGGTGCAGCCGGATTCGGTGTACCTGCTGGCATCGATCACGAAGCCGGTGGCGGTGAGCGCTTTGCTGCTGCTGGTGGACCGCGGGCAGGTGTTATTGAATGAGCCAGTTTGGAAGTATCTGCCGGAGTTCAAGGGGGAGGATCGCGCGGCGGTTCGCGTGCGGGACCTTTTGAGCCACACCTCCGGGCTTCCCGACATGCTGCCGCAGAACACGGAACTGCGGCGGGCGCATGCGCCGCTGAGCAAGTTCGTGGAAGGGAGCATGACGACGCGTCTGCTGTACCCGCCGCGGCAGGGTTTTCAATACCAGAGCATGGGGATTCTGCTGGCGGCGGAGATTGTGGAGCGCATCACGAAGAAGCGCCTGCGCGACTTTCTGCAGGAAGAGATGTTCACGCCGCTGGGCATGAAGGACAGCGCTCTGGGGATGAAGCCGGGGGTGCGGATCGGCGATACGGTGTGGTGCGATGAAGGGCGCAATCCGAACTCGGCCGACAGCCAGAGCTTCGGGCCGAACAGCGCGTACTGGCGGGACATGGGGCATCCGTGGGGAGGCATGCACAGCACCACCACGGACCTGGCGCTGCTGCTGCAGACGTTCCTGAATAAGGGCACGAACAAAGGGAAGCGCTGGATGAGCCAGGCCGCGGTGACGGCGATGACGAGCGATCAGAACGGGCATCTGCCGCATCCGTGGGGATTGGGGTGGGCACTGGGGCGGTCGACGGCTTGGATGTATTTCGGGGATCTGGTTTCGGCAAAGGCGTTCGGCCATTCCGGAGCGACGGGGACGGTGGCGTGGGCCGATCCGGAGCGTGACCTGATTACGGTCATACTGACGAACCGGCCCGTTTCGGTGGATGACGGCGCATTGCTGCGCCGCGTGTCGAACGCCGTTACCGCCGCTGTGGAGTAGCGGGCTATCAGAAGATGAACTTCGCGCCCAACTGGATCTTCCGGGACTGGCTGCTGACGGTGTCGCGGATGCGGCCAAAGATGGTGGAGCTGACGACCGCGGTCGGGAAGCCGAACGTGGGCGTGTTGGTCAGGTTGGTGGCATCGGCACGGAGTTCGAAGCCGATGCGGTCGGTGATGGCGGTGCGCTTCTGCAGGCTGAGGTCGAAGTTGACGCTGCCCGGGCCGCGGAAGAAGTTGCGTCCGGTGTTGCCCAACTGGCCGGCGGCGGGGGTGCTGAACTTGCCGGTGGTTTGCTGGTCGAAGTACCAGATAAAGCCGCCGGGGCCGTCGAAGACGCCGCCGTCCTGGCGCGTGCAGCCATTGCAGTTGGCGGGCGATTGCACGATGTTGCTAACGGTGTTGAAGCCGGAGTAGACGGTGAAGGGACGGCCGCCCATGAGGGTGGTAAAGCCGGCGAGGTTCCAACCGCCAATGACGCGCTGGACGGCGCCGCTCGATCCCGCACCGAAGCGCTTGCCTTTGCCGAAGGGCAGTTCGTAGGAGACATAGGACTGCACGACGTGGGTGCGGTCGAAGTCGGAGATGGCGTAGTTCAGCTTGCGGTTGCTGAGGTCGAAGGGTGTGGAGGAAGCCGACTGGCCGCTGCCGGTACCGACGGTGGTGAAAGCCGGGTCGAAGGAGCGGGTGTCGAGCGACTTGGACAACGTGTAGCTGATCTGGCCGGCGAAGCCATTCGAGAAGCGGCGCTCGACCTGGATCTCCAGGGCATGGTAGGTGGAGAAGTCATTGGAGTCGATGACGTTCATGGCGCCGGCATACTGCGGGTAAGAAAGCATGAAGAAGGGGCCAAGGCCGGCGGCCTGGGAGAGGCTGTTGGTGCCCTGCTGGCGGCGAGCCGCATCCTGGGCGATGGTGCCGACGGCGTTGTTACGAAGGTCGGCGGGGAAGAGCCGGCGCAACATGTCGGAGCCGGTTTCCGCGGCGGCGCGACGGGTGTCGGGGCCGTAGAGTTGGTTGATGAGCGGCGACTGTCCGCCGGCCTGCACCTGGCGGAAGGCGTCGAGGAAGCCATTGCCGTAGATGTTCGTCTGGTTGGCGTTGTAGGCGCCATAGAGGTGATAGGCACGGCGTCCGATGTAGTTGACTTCGAGTACGGTGCGCGGGGCGATCTCCTGTTGGATGGAGAAGCTCCACTGGTGCGTGGTCGGGACCTTGATGTTGGGATCGACCACGGTGATGCTGTTGAGGGTGAAGGGCGCC
>JAEUQF010000442.1 GCA_016789745.1 Bryobacterales bacterium | reverse complement strand
AGGAGCCACCGGGATGGCGTCCGATGGAGGCGATACCGATCCGCTGCCGCACGCCAAGTATCCCGAACTGGCCAAGAACTTCGATACCCACAACAACTACGTCAGCCTGCCGCGGCGGGAGGCGTTCCGCATCGAATACTGGGCGCTCGAAGAAGCCAAGTTGCGCCGCATGCCCCCCGAAGCCGAGTTCAGCCGGAGAATCATCCTGGTAGTGGGCGGCGGATCGGGTATCGGACGGTCTACCGCGCTGAAACTGGCCGCCGGCGGCGCGCACCTGATGATCGCCGATCTCAATGCGGAGTCCGCCGCCGAGACCGCGAAACTGTGCGCGAAGTACGACAAGGAAGCCGTGGCTTCCTGCGCCCTGGACCTGCGCGACCGCGCTTCCATGGCCGCTGCCTTGAAAGCGACCGTGACCCAGTTCGGGGGCATCGATGGCGTCATCAACACCGCCGCCGTGTTCATTCCGCCGGATGCCAATGGCGAGCTGACCGACCAGAACTGGCGGCTGACGCTGGACATCAACGTAACCGGCAACTACTACCTGGCCAAGGAAGCACAGGCGATCTTCCAGAAACAGGGGTTGACCGGCTCCATCGTCCTGACGAGTTCCGCCAACGCCGTGGTGCCGAAGCGCGGCAGCGAGTCCTACGACGTTAGCAAGGCCGCGGTGAACCATCTCATCGGCGAGCTCGCCGTGGGCATGGCGCCGCTGGTGCGCGTGAACGGAATCGCGCCCGCAACGGTCGTCGCCGGGTCCACCATGTTCCCGCGCGACCGCGTGATCAGTTCGCTCAAGAAGTACAACCTTGCGGCGAACGACGACGAATCCACCGAAACGCTGCGCGACCGGTTGGCGCAGTTCTACGCCAGCCGCACGCTGCTGCGGGAGCCGATCCTGCCCGATCATTGCGCCGATGCGATCGTGTTTCTGGCCAGTGACCGCAGTGCCCGTACTACGGGGAATGTGATTCCCGTGGATGCCGGGTTGGCGGACGCTTTCCTGCGCTAGCTAACTCACCAGCGGGAAGTCATCGGTATACTTCCGGCAAACCGCGGCGAGCCTTTCGCGGCACGCCGCCAGTTGCCTCCGGTGACTTCCCTGCCCCGCCAGGTTGTTCATCTCTCCCCGGTCCTTAACCACGTCGAACAGCTGCTCTCGATTCGAACCCTCGGAATAGACGACGTACTTCCAGTCCCCCATTCGCAGCAGGCGCCCATGCACCCCATAGCTTTTGTTGAAAGTGCAGAACTCAGTCTGCGTCACCAGTTCCTGGCGCCATTGGCGTGGTTTACGGCCCTCGGCGAGCGGGCGCAGACTGAGCCCCGGCAGGCCGTCCGGCGTCGGAACGCCCGCATAATCGCAGAAGGTCGGGATCAGGTCGATGCAGGAGGACACCAGGTGGCGCCGGTCAATGGTGCCGCCTTTCGTGTGGCCGGGGAAAGCCACTAAGAACGGCACCCGGGCCGTCTCCTCATAGAGCACCTGCTTCTGGTTCCAGTGGTGCGCGGCGTTGCCGTCGCCATGGTCGGAGGCAAAAACAATCACGGTGCTACGCGCCAGGCCGGTCTCTTCCAGTGTGTCCAGGATGCGGCCGATATGCGAGTCGACACGTTCGATCAGGCGGTAGTAGGCGTGACGGTACTGGCGCCACTTGTCCGGCTGCCAGGCGCGGGTCGGATACGCGCTGTTGTCCAGCGCCTGCACCCGGCGGATCACTTCGGGTTCCTGCTCGGGGCTGGCGAAGTTGGCCGGCAGCGCGGGACAGCGGTCCGGCGGCGGCGGTTCCACCATCGGACCGTCCTTGCCCGCCGTGCCGCGGGCCCATTCGCAGATGTCATGAGGGTTGACGAACGACGAAACCAGCAGGAACGGCTTGCTGTGCGTGCGGCGCAGGAACTCAATGGACGCATCCGGCACCTGCGCGTCCACGCCGTTCGCCGCCGTGTGCGCCATGGTCGCGAAGCCGTGGCGTTCCTTCTCTTTGGGCAGCACCGGAACGTGCCACTTGCCGAAGTAGGCGGTCTCGTATCCGGCGTCGGCCAAGACACGGCCCATCATCGTGGACGCCTTCACGGGCAGTTTCAGGTTGTTGTAGGTGACGCCATTTTGCTGCGGCAGCAGACCGGTCATCATGCTGGTGCGGGCTGGAACGCACAGCGGATTGGAGCAGTACGCTTCGGTGAAGCGCACGCCTGCGCGGGCGATGCGGTCCATGGCGGGCGTGCGAACATCGGGGCAGCCGGCAGCCGAAAAAGCTTCGGCACACTGCTGGTCCGTCATGATGTAG
>JAEUQF010000134.1 GCA_016789745.1 Bryobacterales bacterium | reverse complement strand
GCTCGACTTCTTCGCCTACAACTTCCTGGTAGACGGCAAGCCATACTTCGACAGCCACTGGCAGTCGCTCGAAACCATGGCGAAGCTCGGCTTCAAGGTGAACCCCAAGCGCAAGCTGTGCGACAACGTCGATGAGCTATTCGCGCACTGTTCGGCGATGGAGGCCCATCGCGACACGCTGCCGTATGAGATCGACGGGCTGGTGGCGAAAGTCGACTCCATCGCGCAACAGCAATCGCTAGGCTGGACTGCCAAGGCCCCGCGCTGGGCCATCGCCTTCAAGTTCCCAGCACGGCAGGAAGAAACGGTGGTGGAGAACATCGAAGTGCAGGTGGGCCGTACCGGCGCCCTCACGCCCGTTGCGCGGCTGAGGCCAGTCTTCGTCGGCGGGGTCACGGTGGCCAACGCCACGCTGCATAACGAGGATGAAATTGAACGTCTGGACGTGCAGATCGGCGACACCGTTGTCCTGGAACGCAGCGGCGATGTGATCCCAAAAGTCGTTCGCGTCAGCAGGCAGGGCGATGTGCGCCGCAAGTTCGTGATGCCCCGGCAGTGTCCCGTCTGCGGTGGCGACGTGGTGCGCGCCGAAGGCGAGGCCGCCAGCCGCTGCATCAACAGCAACTGCCCGGCGCGCCTGAAAGAGTCGGTGCTGCACTTTGCCGCCCGCGGCGTGATGGACATCGACGGCATGGGCAGCGTGCTGGTGGATCAGCTGGTGGAAAAGGGGCTGGTGCGCAGCATCGCCGACCTCTACGGCCTTACCTTGGAGCAGCTCACCAGCCTGGAGCGCATGGGCAAGAAGTCCGCAGAAAAGATCCTCGCCAACATTGAGCGATCGCGTTCACAAAGCCTGGCGCGACTGCTGAACGGCCTGGGCATTCCCTTCGTCGGCGAACGCACCGGCCAGTTCCTGGCCGAAGCCTTTGGCGACCTGGACGAAGTCGCGAAGGCTGATGAGGACACCCTGCAGACCGCCGAAGAGGTGGGCCCCAAAGTGGCCACCAGCATTCGCCGCTTCTTTGGCGAATCGCACAACCAGGAACTGATCGAACGCCTGCGCACCGCCGGCCTGCAGTTCAAACAGGAAAAGAAGAAGCCCACCGGCGGGCCGCTCGCTGGCCAGACCTTCGTGCTAACCGGCACACTGCCCAACCTCACCCGCGAACAGGCCGCCGAGCAGATAGAAGCCGCGGGAGGCAAGGTCACCGACTCCGTCAGTAGAAAAACGCACTACGTTGTGGCCGGAGAGAAGGCCGGGTCCAAGCTGACCAAGGCGCAAGGGCTGGGGATTCCCATCCTGGACGAAGCAGCATTGCTCGACTTGCTGCGACAATAAAACTGTTGAAGCGATTCGTTCAGACCCTGACCTCCTGGGGACCCGTTGGAGTCTTTTTCTTAGCCATTCTCGATTCGGCCGGTGTTCCCCTGCCCGCCGCGGTGGACGCGCTCCTTATAGCCACGGCCGTGGTCAATCCAAAGGCCGCCATGTTATCTGCATTTACGGCGGTGCTGGGCTCCGCCATCGGCTGCATGATCCTGTTCTACCTGGCGCGCAAAGGCGGAGAAGCCTATCTGGAACGGCATACCCAAAGCGAAAACGCCGCCAAGTTCAGCGCCTGGTTTCAGACCTACGGTCTGATCACCGTCTTCGTGCCGTGCCTGTTGCCGATTCCGATGCCGCTGAAGGTGTTCGTACTCTCCGCAGGTGCGCTGGGTGTGAAGCCGCTCCATTTTCTCGCCGTCGTCGTAGCAGCCCGCATACCCCGCTATTTCGGCCTCGCCTGGCTGGGGATGCAACTCGGCCACGATGCGGGCACGTGGATCAAATCCCACGTCGTGCATCTATGCGCCTTTGCCGTCGTACTGGCTCTGGCGCTCTACCTCGCCGTCAAGCTAACAGCTCGCGAATCACGCTCCCCGATACGTCCGTAAGCCGCATGTGGCGGCCATTGTGGAAGAAGGTCAGCTTCTCGTGGTCGAAGCCCAGCAGGTGAAGAATCGTGGCATGCAGGTCATTGATCGACTTGCCGTTCTCCGCCACCTTATAGCCGAACTCATCGCTGGCGCCCACCGCCGTGCCGCCCTTCACACCGCCGCCGGCCATCCACACCGTGAACACCGCCGGGTTATGGTCGCGGCCGCTCATGCGCTGCGAGATCGGCATGCGGCCAAACTCGCCATGCCAGATCACCAGGGTGGAATCCAGCAGCCCGCGCGACTTCAGATCCCGCAGCAATCCGGCAATGGGCCCATCGGTCTCCTTGGCGTGCACGCCGTGGTTCTCCACGATGTCCCAATGCGCATCCCAGCTGGTCTGGAAGTTGCCGCCGCCCGAGTACAGTTGCACCATCCGCACGCCGCGCTCCACCAGCCGCCGGGCCATCAGGCACTGCCGCCCGAAGTACTCCGTGGTCTTGTCCTCCAGCCCGTAGAGCTTCTTGGTGACGTCCGATTCCTTGTTGATGTCTACTGCGTCCACGGCATGCGTCTGCATCCGGAACGCCAGCTCATACGAAGCGATGCGCGCCGATAGCTCCGTGTCTTCCGGATTCTTCGCCGCATGCTCCGCGTTCAACTTACCCAGTAGATCCAGCCACCGCCGCTGCCGTTGCGGCGTCATCTCGTCCGCGGGCTTCAAGTCGACAATGGGATCGCCGGTCGACCGGAACTGCGTGCCCTGAAACGCCGCGGGCATAAAACCGTTCGACCAGTTCGGCGCCCCGCCAATCGGCCCGCCGCGCGGGTCCGTGAACACCACGTACGCCGGCAAGTTCTGATTCTCCGTACCCAGCCCATACGTAACCCACGCACCCATGCTGGGATGCCCCGGCAGCACACTGCCGGTGTTCATCTGGAACAGCGCCGGGCCATGATCATTGCTCAGCCCGTACATCGACCGTACAAAGCCGATGTCGTCCACCATCTCGCCGACCTTCGGGAACAACTCCGACACGTCCATGCCGCACTGGCCGTACTTTTTGAAGGCCCAGGGCGACGGCATCAAGCCGCCCGGCGTGCCTTGCGACACCACGACATCGCCCTTGCCCGTCAGCGCCTCGCCACGCCGGCGGTACAACTCCGGCTTCGGGTCGAACGTGTCCATCTGGCTCACGCCGCCGTAGCAGAAGATCGAAATGACGGACTTCGCCTTCGCCGTGAAATGCGGCTTGCGAGAAGCCAGCGTGGTTACCGCGCCAGTGGTTGCCGCCTGCGCCTGATCGCGCAGCAGCAGGTCCGCCAACGCCAGGCTCCCCATGCCGCCGCCTGCCGCCTGCAGCAGTTCTCTCCGCGAATAGAATCTCTTTGCCATGGCTTCTTCCCTTACGGCATGTACACGAATTCGTTGCTGTTGAACAGCGCCTGGCTGAAGTCCACCAGCGCCTCCGGACCCGCATCCAGGAACGCTTTGGACGCTTTTACCTCCGAAGGCTGCGGTGCACGCGAGTAGGCCAGTTGGAAGGCCAGTTCAATCTGCCTGGCCGGGTCCTCGCCGGCTTCCCTACGCAAACGGTCCGCAAACATTTTCGCCTGATTGCGTACAAACGCATTGTTCATCAGAATGAGCGCCTGCGGAGCAATCGTCGACCGGTTCCGCCGCGCGCACGACGTGATGGCATCCGGCTTGTCGAACACATCCAACATCGGCAGCGGAATGCTGCGCTTGGAAAACACATAAATGCTCCGGCGCCAGGTTTCCGGATCGTCACCAGCCTTGCCCGGCCACGTACGCCCCGAACTGCCCTGCCACAGCGACGGATCGATGTAAGGATGCACGCCCGGCCCGCCCACCTGGCTGTTCAATGTGCCCGCCACCGCCAGCACGGAATCGCGAATGATCTCGCCTTCCAAACGCTGCCGCGGCATCCGCCACAGGTACAGGTTCTCGGCATCAATCGCCACGTTCGCGGCCATATCGTCAGCCGCCATTCGATACGCCTTCGACGTCATCAGCAGCCGGTGCATCTTCTTCATGCTCCAGCCCTGTTCGACAAACTCACTGGCCAGCCAGTCCAGCAGCTCCGGATGCGTGGGCTTATCGCCGGTCTTGCCGAAGTTGCTGGGTGTCCGCACAATGCCCTCGCCGAAATGATGCTGCCAGATGCGATTCACAATCACGCGGGTGAACAGCGGGTTATCCTTCGAAGCCAGCCATTCGGCAAAGCCTTTGCGGCGATACGTGGTCTTGCCGTCGGCGGGCGGCGCGGGGAACGCCGGCTCTTCGCGAGTAATCACGCTCAGCACGCCCGGCTTCATCAACGACCCTTTCGAATCCGGGCTGCCGCGATGCAGGAAGTACGAAGGCTCCGGGTCACGGCCGTTATCGGTGATCGCCATCGCCGTAGCGATATGCTTCGGACGCGTCTTTTCCAGCCCCTTGATGCGCGCCTGAATCTCACGATACTTCGCACTATCGGCCGCGCTCATCGACGCGATGACATCGTCTTCGGTAAAGTTGCGCGTCTTTTCCACCTGCGTCACCGTCAGCTTCTGGCCTTCGGTACGCTTCTCGGCGGGCGTGCGCAGCGCCTGCTGCACGTAGTCCGGCAGCTTAGCGCGCTCTTCGGCGATCTTCTTTTCGCGATACGGCAGCACCAGCGCTTCCAACTCTTTTTTATGCGGCGCGATCTGCTCATCCACGCGCTTGTTCGCATCCTGGAAAGCCTGCAATTCCTCGGCGCCGACGATCGGCGTATCGTTCGCCTTGGTGTTGAAGAATACCGCCTGCATGCGGTAGTAATCCTTCTGCGGAATGGGATCGAACTTGTGGTTATGGCAGCGCGCGCAGCCCACCGTCACAGCCAGGAAGGAGTTCGCGGTAGTTACCACGATGTCGTCCAACTCCTCCATGCGCGTCTGCTCGTTCTTTACGTTGTGCTCCGGCCCATGGCGCAGGAAACCGGTAGCTACTAGCGCATCCTTATCGCCGGGAGCAATCTCGTCGCCCGCGATTTGCCACTTGACGAACTGGTCGTACGGCATGTCGGCCGAAAGCGCACGCACTACCCAATCGCGATAGCGGAAGGCATCGGCACGGTCGCGATCATATTCAAAGCCGCCCGAATCCGCATAGCGGACCAGGTCCAGCCAGTGCCGCGCCCAACGTTCGCCATAGTGCGGCGAATCGAGCAGCTTATCCACCAGCCGCTCAAACGCATCGGGCCGCTTGTCGGCCAGGAAGTCATTCACTTGCGCGATGGTGGGCGGCAGTCCCCACAGATCCAGATACGCGCGCCGCACCAGAACGCGTTTGGAAGCTTCAGGCGACGGCTTCAGCTTCTTCGCATCCCAGGTGGCCGAGAGGAACGCGTCAATCGGATGCCCGCTCTTCGGCGGCGCCACGCGCTTCACCGGACGGAACGACCAGAAGCTGCGCTCCTCTTCCGTAATGGGCCGCTCTTCCAACTTTGTCAGCGACTTCTTATTCTCTTCATCCGACGTGATGGGCTTCTCCATCGGCGCGCCGGTGTTGATCCAGCGGGAAATGATGACGAGTTGCCAGTCGGGCAGCTTCTTTCCAGGAGGCATGGCAGGCTGCTCCTGATGTGCCGCGGAGCGATACAGGCGGCTCTTCGAAAGGTCGCTGGGCACCAACGCCGGCCCGCGTTTGCCGCCCTTCAGCATGCCCTCGCGGGTGCTCAAATCCAGGTCCGACATCTTGACGGTCGGCCCATGGCAGCTCAGACAGTTGGCGGATAGGATATCGGCCACCTGGCGGGTAAGATCCTCCGCACGGGCTGCCCCCAGCGAGATTACAAGGAAAAGAAATGCCTGCCTCACGTTACAGGCATTTTATCGCAGCCGGATTCACCCCTCCCGCTGCTTCTCCTTCCACTTCCGGATCTCCTCCAGCCGGTCATGGATTTTCGCTTCCAAGCCTCGCTGTGTGGGTGTATAAAACCGCGTTCCCGCCAAGCTATCCGGCAGGCATTCCATGGCTGTGATGCCGCCCGGATTCTGGTGCGCGTGTTCGTACCCCTGCCCGTAGCCCTGTTCCTTCATCAACCGCGTCGGGGCATTGCGCAATTGCGGCGGCACTGGTTCGGCCAAGCCCTTCTGCGCCGCCTCCCTGGCCGCGGCCAACGCCCGGTACGCCGCGTCCGACTTCGGGGCAATCGCCAGGTAGATCGTCAACTGCGCCAGGGCCTGATCGCCTTCGGGAACACCCAGGAAGTGCGTCGCTTGCTGTACAGCCACGGCTTGCTCCACGGCCCGCGGATCCGCCAGCCCGACATCTTCCACCGCCATCCGCACCAATCGCCGTGCGATATACAACCGGTCCTCACCGGCCTCCAACATGCGTGCCAGCCAATACAGCGCCGCATCCACGTCGCTCGACCGCACCGACTTCTGGAGAGCTGAAATGAGGTTGAAGTGCTCTTCGCCCGACTTATCGTAGAGCAGCATTTTTCGCTGCAGCACGTCTTCCAGCACATCCTGCGGCACCGCCGCGCGTCCCACCGCCGCCGAAATCAACTCCAGCACCGTGTACGCCGCGCGCGCGTCGCCGTTCGAATAGACTGCCAACTGATGCAGTTGTTCGTCGGTCATCTCCGTGCCGGTGCGCGCCAAGCCTCGTTCGCTCTCCAACGCCCGCCGCAACAGCATGACGATGCGTTCGGGCGGCAGAGCCCGCAACGTGTACACCTTCGACCGCGACAGCAGCGCCGAGTTCACCTCAAACGATGGATTCTCCGTGGTGGCGCCAATCAGGATCACGTCGCCCTTCTCCACATAGGGCAGAAACGCATCCTGCTGCGACTTGTTGAAGCGGTGGATCTCGTCGACGAACAGCACCGTGCGCCGCCCCAGCTTGCGATTGCGCTCGGCGTCGGTGAGTACCGCCTTTACTTCCTTGATCCCGCTGGTCACGGCGCTGAAGGGCACGAAGTCGCAGCGCGTCACTCTTGCAATCAGGCTCGCCAGCGAGGTTTTTCCCACGCCCGGCGGTCCCCACAGAATCATGGAGCCCAGCTGATCCTTCTCAATCTGCAACCGCAGCGGCTTGTTGGGACCTAAAATATGCTCCTGCCCGATATACTCTTCCAGGCTGTGCGGACGCATGCGTTCCGCCAGCGGGCGGCCTTCGTCCACCACTTCCGGCTGTGGTTCAAATTCGAACAGATTCATCGAATGGCCTTCGCGCGACGCTGCCGCGCCGCTTCATACAGGATGACAGCCGCGGCGGTACTCGCGTTCAGGCTCTCCACGCCCGCCGTCGGAATCGTAATGGGCTCCGCGTGCAAACGCAGCGCCTCGCTCACGCCGTGCCCTTCGTTGCCGATCACGAACGCCGCCGGCCGAGCCCAGTCGACGCGGTCCACGGCAACCGCACCGGCATCGGGAAGCGCCGCATAGCAGGGTACGCCTTGCAAGGCGGTGAGCAGCGCCGCGGCTTCCAGGCCCGATACCAAAGGCACGCGAAACACCGATCCGGCCGAGGCGCGAATTGCCTTCGGGTTGAACAGGTTCACCGTGCCCTTCATCGCTACCACACCACTGGCTCCGAAGGCCTCCGCCAGTCGCAGCATCGCACCGGCATTGCCAGGATCCTGCACGCCATCCAGCACTAGTATCAAACTCGATTCCGTCACCACGTCCGCCAGGCTCCATTCGCGTGGCCGCACCAGCGCCAGTACCCCTTGGGAAGCTTCCACACTCGCCACCGCAGCCACCAACGGCTCCGGCGCCACCAGCACTCGCACTTCGTCCCGCCCCGTGAGCAGCCGCTCCATCTCCACCCGCCGCTCTTCGCTCACCAGCACCGCCTCAACCCGAGCCGGGCCCGGCAGCACGTCCCCCAGCAAACGCAGCGTCTCGCAAACGGCCAGCCCATCGGCGGTCAGCCCGCCGCGCTGCACTGCCTTGCGGATTTCCTTGAGTACCGGGTTGGCCGCACTCGTGATCTGGACTGGGGCATTCATAGAAAAACTAAACTTCTCATTCAGAGACTTTCTATTTGTAGAATCTTATGCCGGGTTATATTCTGAAGTTGTCAAAGCAACAACCTGACCCGGGATGAAGCGATGAGGGGTGGCAACCGGCTGCCCCCTTAGTCTGAACGATACGGATTACCCTGCTGGTCATGGTGGGTGAAGGTCTAACCGACGAGGCTCGCCCGCCCATCCGGATCGACCCTTGCGGCAACCGCCGTCAGGAAGGCGATCCGGGCAGTAACCGTTCTTTATACGGCATCTCTTCTGATCAAGAGATATCCCTCCAGAGCAACTTCCCCCTTTAACTACGGCCGCCCGCTGCCTCGGCAGGCGGCCTCTTTTTTTCGTCCTTCCCTTCGTGCGCGCGTGAGTCGGCGAAAATGTGGTCTCGCGCCGCCTGCAAAATCGCCAGCACGCCCGGATGTTTAAAACGCCGCTCTACGGAAATGGCGTAGAAGCGCATAGGGAACGCGTCCACCTGGTGCAGCAGCGCCACGCCGTACTCCTTGCGGACATCGGCGTCCACCACGGTAGGTGCGGCGAACAGGCCCAAGCCCGCCTCCCCGAATGCCTTCGCCAGGGCCGTGTCCTTGAACTCGGCCACGATGCGCGGGCGGATCCCTTCGGCATCAAACCACTGCTCCAGACTTCGCCGCAACCCGCTGTTATCCAGCGGCAACAGGAACGGCGCGCCATCCAGCGAGTGGGGCAGCTTCTCCTTATATGTCTTCGCCACCTTCGCCGCGCCGTAGATCCCGAAGCCGGAGGTCCCCAGCAGATGGTGGAAAGTGCGGATCTTGCCCCCGGGATTTGCCGTCGAATCCGACAGCATCACGTCCAGCTTGTGGGTGGAAAGCGACACCACCAGGTTCTCCGGATGGTCTTCCTGGCAGATCAGGTGCACCTTTTCCGGGATCTGGAAGGCCGGCAGCAAGAGCCGGTGCACCAGCGTTTTCGGGAGCGAGTCGGAGACACCCACGTGCAGCCGCAGTGGCTTACCCGTTGGCCGTCCGTGTACAAAGTCCATTAACTCGCGGCCAATGCCGAAGATCTCCTCAGCGTATTGGAAGACGATACGTCCGAAGTCAGTCAGAATCAGGCTGCGCCCGGAACGCTGAAACAGCTTCTCCCCCAGGCTCTCTTCCAACGCATGGATCTGGGCACTGATGGTGGGTTGCGCCAGCAGCAGCTGCTCACTCGCCCGTGCAATGCCACCCTCTTTGGCCACCACGTAGAAGTAAAGCAGGTGGTGGTAGTTCAGCCATTCCATTTCGTCATTGTCTCCCGGGGAACCATAGTCAGTTTAAAGGCAACGCTTGTGAAATCCAACACGCCGACGTTGGTCGTGCGAATGTGGCATGCTTACCGGAACAGATTATGCGTGCCCTGTACCTGCTCCTGATTGCGGCCGCGTCTGCCTTGCCAGCGGAAGACGCAACCGAGGTTACCAGCCTCCACTGGCTCACCGGCTGCTGGGAAATGACAACGCCACGGGGCCTTGTTGAAGAGACCTGGACCCGCCCCTCCGGCGGTACCCTGCTGATGATGGGCCGCACCATCCGCGATGACCGCACCATCTTCAGCGAGTTCGTCCGCATCTCCGTGGAAGCCGGCAAACTCACCTACACCGCCCGCATCGGCACTCCGGGCATGACAGCCTTCCCCCTACTGGAGCGCACCCCGGATTCCCTCACCTTCGAAAACAAGAGCCACGATTTCCCGCAACGCATCATTTACCGGCGTTCCGCCACCGGGCTATTCGCCCGAGTGGAAGGAGAAGTAAAAGGGAAAACCGGCGCCCAGGAATTCCATTACCACACCTGCCGGTAACCGTTCTACCACTTACCGCCACGGCTCCAGTACCGACGCTACACCGCTTCTGTGCTAGCGTATCCATTACCGGGTAAATCCAGGTACATTCGCATGCAGACGATCGGCCGTTATCAGATCATCCGCGAGCTTGGCCGCGGCGCCATGGGCGTCGTGTATCTTGGTGAAGATCCTGCCATCGGCCGCGCCGTAGCTATCAAGACCATCAACCTCGACAACCTCAGTGAAGGCGCCGAACAGCAGATGCTGCGCGACCGCCTGATGCGCGAAGCACGCTCGGCCGGCATCCTGTCGCACCCGGGAATCGTTACCATCTACGACATTACCCAAACCGAGCACGTTGCCTGCGTCGTGATGGAGTATGTGGAAGGCACCACGCTCTATGACCGGATGACGGACGGGCCGCTGCAGTCCGCCGAAGTCCTCAGCATTCTGGAACAGACCGCTGCCGCGCTCGACTACGCGCATGGCAAAGGTGTGCTGCATCGCGACATCAAGCCAGCCAACCTGATGGTGACCACCGATGGTGTCACCAAGGTCATGGACTTCGGCATCGCCCGGATCGCGTCGCAGAAGACGGCCACCACCAGCATGGTGCTGGGCACGCCCTCCTACATGGCGCCGGAGCAGATCTCGTCCAAGCCGCTGTCGCCGGCAACGGACCAGTTTTCGATCGCCGTGCTCGCGTTTGAATTGATCGCCGGCGTGAAGCCGTTCAACGGCGAGTCGATGTCATCGCTGCTGTTCAACATTGTATTCAAGGATCCGCTGTCGGTCAGTGAGTTGAACGCTACGCTGCCGGCGGCCGTCGAACAGGTGCTCCGCAAGGCGCTCTCTAAAGAACCCGGTGACCGCTACCCGAACTGCACGCAGTTTGTGAAGGCGCTGCGCAGCGCCTGTGAGACGAAGGATTCCTGGCGACCCAACCGTACGGTGCGCGGCTCGTCGGCAACGCTGCCGCCGGAGTTCCTGGCCACCTCTGCCACCGGGTCCACCACGTTGATGCCAGCCGCCGAGCCGACGCCGCTGCCGAAGCCCGTCGCCGCGCCGCCACCGCCACCTCCGCCGCCTCCGCCGCCCCCACCTCCGGCACCCTCGGAAATCCTGCCGCCTCCACCGCCTCCGCCCAAAGCGCAGAAGCAGGAGGCGAAAAAGGCGGAGCCCAAGAAGGCGGAACCCAAGAAGGAAGTTGCTCCTGCACCGCCCCCGCCGCCTCCGCCAGCCCCGGTATCGGTGCGGCCACCGGAAGCCGTGGTGCCCCGGGCCGCCAGCAAGGCTCCGATTATAGCGATGGTTGCGGTAGCCGCTGTGCTGTGCGGATCGGTGATCTACTTCACGCGCCCGGCGCCCGAAACACCTGCCGATGGCACTACGGGCGGTCCTCCGCCGCTGGTGGATCCGAACGCCGGCACCACGCCCTCCGCGCCGGCAGGCAATTCGAACACCGCGTCTAAAAGCGCCGCGGCCCCGGCAGCGGCACCGAAGACCAAGGAGCCCGCCAAGGCGGCCACGGGTGCTCCCGCT
>JAEUQF010000069.1 GCA_016789745.1 Bryobacterales bacterium | reverse complement strand
GATGTCGGGGAAGTCGCGCGGGTGGGGCACGGAGAGGAGGCGTCCGCCGGTCTCTTCAATCAGGCGGCGTAGATCCTCCCAGGCGGAAAGCTCCGTGAAGGCGGGCAGGAGAAAGGCATACACGGGGGCGCCGGCTTCACGGAGCGTCTGGCGGAGTTCGGCAGCGCGGTAGCGGCTGGAGACCTCCTGCCCGTCGGAAAAAACAAGAATGGCTTTGCTCGGGTGTCGGCCCTTGCGCAGGTGGTTTACCGCCAGTACCATAGCGTCGTAAAGGGCGGTGGAACCCTCGGGTTGTTCGGCTTCGGCCGCGCCAGCCACTTGGGCGGCCGAGGCGGGGAAGGGCAGCCGCAGTTGCGGTCGATCACGGAAAGTAATGAGGGCGTACTCATCTTCGCTATGCTGGCGCGCGGCCAGGCGTTCCAGCGCGCGCACGGCATCCGGCAGGCTCTTCTTCATGCTCCGGCTGACGTCCAGCACCACGACCAGTGAGACCGGCCCCTCTTCCAACGAGAGGCTGGCTACGGCGCGCTCCTTGCCTTCTTCGAAGATGCGGATGTGCCGGCTGCCCAGCGATTCGACGATGCGATCTTCCCGGTCGAGCACGGTCATGGGAATCAGCACCAGCTGTGATTCGGCACGCAGGGCCGGGCGCAGGCTTTGCGCCACGCCCACAGCCGATAAGAAAAGAGTGCCCAGCAACAACCGAACTCGCATGCCTGCGTCTTCGATAGTGCGGCCGAAGGGGTGCGCCGGGGCATCCACCAAGGGCCGGAGCGTGCGGGCAAAAAGGCGGGAGTATCAGGGAATCAGCTTCTTGCGGACCGCGTAGAGTACAATCTCCGCGGTATTGTGCAGGTTCAGTTTCTGCATGAGATTCGTGCGATGTGTCTCCACGGTAGACACGCCGACGTTCATTACGGTGGCGGCTTCCTTGTTGGTCTTCCCTTCGGCCAGCAGGTGCAGCAGTTCTTTCTCCCGATCGGTGAGCAGATCGTAGCTGTCGTGCAGGCCGGTCTGGCGCAGGCGGCGCATGTAGTCTTCCAGCAGTGTGGCGGTAATGGCGGGGCTGAAGAACGGACGCCCGCTGGCGACGGTCTGCACGGCGCGGATCAGGTCGGGCTCGGCCGCGTCCTTCAATAGATAGCCTTTGGCACCGGCCGAAAGCGCGCGCAGCACGAATTCCTCGTCCGAGTACATGCTCAGCATAATGACGCCGGTGCGCGGGTTGCGGCGGGTGATCTGCGCCGCCGCGTCGATGCCGCTGAGGCCCGGCATGGCGATGTCCAGAATCACGACATCCGGGCTGAGTTCTTCCACACGGGCAACGGCATCGCGTCCATTGCTGGCTTCTCCGACAATCTCCATGGACGGTTCGGCACTCAGCAGGAACACCAGCCCTTTGCGGACCACGCCATGATCATCGGCCACCAGCACACGTGTCTTGCTCATGTCCGGCTCTCCTCCAAGGGGGCTTCGCGCAAGGGCAGGCGCAGCCGCAAAAGCGTCCCCTGGCCAGGGAAGCTTTGGATCTCCAAATGTCCGCCGGCTTCGCGTGCGCGTTCCTCCATTCCGATGATTCCCATACTGCGCCGCCGCCTCCAGTCCACTGGCAAGCCCACGCCGTTATCGGAAACACGCAATTCCAGAAATTGCGGTGACCCCGAAATATGGATGTTTACGATGGACGCACGGGCGTGGCGCGCACAGTTGGTTAGGGCTTCCTGTACGATCCGATAAATGCAGGTCAGGTGGGCATCCGGTAAAGGGGGGAGATCTCCCTCTACTTTCACGGTAGCCTCCGTGCCGGAACGACGGGAGAAGTGCCGAGCCTGCCACTGCAGAGCCGCCTCCACCCCCAGATCGAGCACGGAAGGCCGCAATCCCATGGCGAGGTCACGAACATTCCGCAGCGTCTGGGACGCGGTTTCCTTGGCTTCTTCCAACTGTTGCTGGAAGGCGGGTCCGGGCTCCTGCCGCAGCCGCTCCAGGGAGCCGAGTTCCATACGCAGCGCGGTCAGCGTTTGTCCCACCTCATCGTGCAGTTCGCGGGAGATCATCTTCCGCTCTTCTTCCTGGGCATTCATCAGGCGCACCGACAACGCCCGCATCTGCGCTTCAGCCTGTTCGGCGGCTAACCGCTCCTGATGCGCGGCGCGCTCCAGCAGGGCGATGCGAACACTGGTGGCAATTGCTACGGCCAGTCCCATCAGGAACGAAACCCCTACCGCCCACTCCAATTGACGGCGATAGTGCTGCTGGCTGGTACGCAGATCCTGGATGCGGCGGCGGTAGTTGCGGCGGGTGAGTTCGGCGACGTTGTCGGCGATGGTGAGCAGCACGTCGCGGCGCGGCCGCTGTTGTTCCCTAAGGAAGTAAGTGCCTTTGGTGACACGCTGGGCCGGCGTGTAGAGGAACACGGGCACCATCGAATCCCAGTAGACGGACAACTGGCGCTCGAGTTCCGCGATGAGGGTGCGCTGGTCGGGCGGTGCGTCTGCCTTCAGCAAATTGAGGTCCTCGCCAATGGCTTGGCGCAGTTGCTCGAAGCGCTGCTTGTACTGATTGGCGGTGATGGGCGAGTTGTCCAGCAGAAAGTCACGCACCGTAAGGCTGGTCTGCAGAATGCGCTGCTCCACGCGTTCCAGCCTCGCCTGCGCCGCTTCGTGCGCGTCCTGGATGGCGCGCACCTCCTCGTAGATGCTGGCTGACTGGCGCAGGGCGGCAACGCCCGGCAGGAAAATCAGCGCCAGCATGCATCCGAATCCGAGCAGGAAAACCGGCCAGGTGCGACGCTTCTTGCCAGCCACGTAGACAGGCCCATTATCACCCGGGTGGCGTCGTTTTCGCAGCCTTCTCCCCTTTCGGCGGGATGCCCTTACCCCAGTTGTATCCCGCACTATGGCGATAGGCTCATGCGATACTCGCCATCCTTGCTGTTTGCTCCGGCGGCTTTCGCCGTCATTTGCTGTTTTTCCGGCTGCGAACGATCCTCGCCGCGGGCCGTGCAGGCCAAGACCCCTGCCAAAGCTCCGTCGGTGGCCGTTGCACTGGTAACCAGACAGGATTTAGCCGACGACCTGGAACTTGCCGCCGAGTTCCGGCCCTACCAGGAGATCGACCTGCATGCCAAGGTCTCCGGCTATCTCAAGGAGATCCACGTCGACATCGGCGACCGGGTGAAAGCCGGGCAGTTGCTGGCTGTGCTGGAGGTGCCGGAAATGGCGCAGGACCTGGCGCATGCCGAAGCCAGCTTCAAACGCAGCGAACTGGAAGTGGAACGCGCCCGCGGCGAAGTGCGGCGAGCCGAAATCAACCGCGGGATTCGCCGCCTGTCGGCCGAGCGGCTCTCCGGTGTAATGAAGGCGCGGCCGAACCTGGTGGCGCGACAGGAGTATGACGCCGTGATGGCCAGCAGCCAGGATGCCGAGGCGCAGTATGAGGCGGCGAAGGCGAATCTGGCGGCGAGTGAAGAGCAGGTACGCATTGCCGCCAGTAATAAGGCGCGTATCGACACCATGCTGGCATACCTGCGCATCACGGCTCCGTTCGCGGGCCTGATCACGCAGCGCCGTGGCGACCCGGGCGCGCTGGTCCAGGCCGGCACCGCGTCCCATACGCAGGCACTGCCCGTGGTACGCCTGTCGCAGGTGGACCGGCTGCGGTTGGCGGTTCCGGTGCCTGCCGCGGTAGTGCCGCGCGTTCATGTCGGCGCGCCAGTGGAGGTGCGTGTAGATTCGCTGCAGCGCGTCGTACAGGGCCGCGTGGCCAGACTGAACGGGCGGCTGGAAGCATCCACGCGAGCCATGGAAGTGCAGGTGGACGTGCCCAACCCCGACTACGAGATCAAGCCGGGCATGTATGGCTATGCGTCGCTCCGTTTGGATAAGCGCAGCAAGGCGCTGGCGGTTCCGATACAGGCCATCAACGGCCGCGGCGAAAGCGCCTCGGTGTACATCGTCGGGTTGGGCAAGCAGATCGATCGCCGCACCGTCGAGACCGGTATGGAGACGCCGAATCTGGTGGAACTCGTCTCCGGAGTAAGGGAAGGCGAGATGGTGGTGGTGGGCATGAAGGACTTGAAGCCCGGCACCCTGGTAGAACCCAAACTCATCCGCGAAGCGACCCATAAGGGGGACCACTAGAAGCATGTCGCGCTTTGCGATTCGCAACCCTTACTTCATCATCGTGCTGTGCCTGGCCGTGGCCGTGGTTGGCATCGCCATGCTGGTGCGCATGCCGGTGGATCTGTTCCCGGCGATTCAGATTCCGGTTGTCGTGGTGGCGACATTCTTTACGGGCATGCCGCCGGAGCAGATTGAGGCGGACATCACCAGCCGTTTCGAGCGCTTCTTTACGCTGGCTAGCAATATCGAGCATATTGAGTCGCGATCGTTGCCGGGCGTCAGTCTGATCAAGGTGTACTTTCAGCCGGGGGCGGATTCAGACGCGGCGGTAACGGCGATATCGAATCTGGCGATGGCGAACCTCCGACGACTGCCCGCGGGCACGCTGCCGCCGGTGGTGCTGAAGTTCGACGCCTCCAGCTTGCCGGTGTGCCTGATCACGTTGAAGGGCGAAGGGCTGGATGAAACGCGGCTGCGCGATCTTGGCCAGTACGCCGTCCGCAACCAGGTGGCGAACGTGCCGGGCGCCTCCGTGCCGCAGCCGTTCGGCGGCAAGTACCGGCAGATGATGGTCTATGTCGATCCGTTGAAGCTGGAAGCGCACCAGCTTAGTCCGATGGATGTGGTGCGCACGGTGAACGAGTCAAACATGATTCTTCCCGCGGGCGATGCGCGCATCGGGCCGCTCGACTACAGCCTCTATACCAATGCGCAGTTGCCCACCATGGAGGATATTGCGCGCATTCCATTGAAAGCATCCGAGCGCGGTCTGGTGCTGATCAGCGATGTCGGAGAGGCGAAGGACGCGCAGCAGATCCAGAACAACATCGTGCGCGTCGATGGGCAGCCTTCGGTCTATCTGCCCGTGCTGAAGCAGGGCGGCGATACGAACACCATTGCCGTGGTGGATGGCGTTCGCGCGGCGGTTGCGGGACTGGTGGACGTCCCCGAGTCATTGACGGCCCGCGTCGATTTCGATCAGTCGCAGTTTGTAAAGAAGGCCATCGATACGCTGGTGCATGAAGGCGCCATTGGCCTGGTGCTGACCTCGCTGATGATTCTCATCTTCCTGGCCAGCCTTCGTGCCACCGTTGCCGTTTGTCTTTCGATTCCATTGTCGGCACTGGCCACGTTCATCGTGCTTTACCTGGGCGGCAACTCCATCAACTCGATGGTGCTGGGCGGACTGGCGCTGGTGTTTTCGCGCCTCATCGACAACTCGGTGGTGGTATTGGAGAACATTTTCCGGCACCTGGAGATGGGCGAACCGCCGGAGATCGCGGCCGAACGCGGGGGCAGGGAAGTGGCGCTGCCCGTGCTGGCCGCCACGCTCACCACGGCCGTGGTGTTCTTCCCCGTCACCTTTTTGTATGGCGTCAGCCGGTTCCTCTTTTCGGCACTGGCCGGCGCCGTGGTGATCGCGCTGTTTGCTTCCTATTTCGTCGCCATGACCGTGGTGCCGCTGTTCTGCGCGCGCTTCCTCACCGCGCATGAGGCGCATCATGAGCGCGCCAGCAAGTCGCTGGGCCAGCGCTTCAACCATGCCTTCAATCTCGGTTTCAATGCCATGCTGTCGCGCTACGCGGCGCTGGTGCGTACGGCTCTGCGGCGTCCAAGCTGGGTGCTGGTGGGCTTTACCGCGCTGTTCGTTACCAGCCTTCTGCTGTACCCCATGTTGGGCGTGGCCTTCTTCCCGCGCACGGACGCCGGACAGTTCGTCATGAACATCAAGGCTCCGTCGGGAACAAGACTGGAACTTACGGCGCGCGAAGTGGAGCGCGTGGAGGATCTGATTCGCGAGATCGTTCCGGAACAGGAACTGGGCGTGATTGTGTCGAACATCGGCGTGACGCCAGGCTTCTCTTCGATGTACACCAGCAACTCGGCGCAGCACACGGCCACCGTCCAGGTGAACCTGAAGGAAGGCCACCGGACGGGCAGTTATGAGTACATGCGGCGCGTCCGGCGGCGGCTGGCAGACGAGATGCCGAACCTTACCGCGTACTTCCAATCGGGCGGGCTGGTGGATGCCGTTCTCAACCTCGGGCTGCCCGCGCCCATCGACGTGCAGGTGAGCGGGTCCAACCTGGAGGTGTCACATCGCATCGCCAGGGAACTGGCGGAGAAGATTCGGGTCATACCGGGCGTCAGCGATGCCTACATTCCCCAGGACATCGACTATCCGGCGCTTCGCATGGATGTGGATCGCACCAAGGCCAGCCAGTTGGGCCTGACCGCGCGCGAGGTGGTGAGCAACGTGATCACGGCGCTCACTTCCAACCAGATGATCGCCCCCAGCTACTGGGTGGACGAGAAGAGCGGCAACGACTATATGTTGACCGTGCAGTATCCGGAAGGGCAGGTGCGCAGCCTGGCGGACCTGACTTCGATACCCCTGCGCGGCCCGCGAGCGACGGAACCGGTGCGGTTGGGAACCATTGCGAAACTGGAGCGCGAAGCCGCGCCCACTGAGGTGGATCATTACCAGCTGCGCCGCGTCATCGATGTGTATGTCGGCCTGGAGGGCGAAGACCTGGGCCGCGTGGCCGATCAGATTGACAACATCATCGCCGGAACGGAGCTGCCGCGAGGCACCCGTGTCACGTTGCGCGGCATGGTGCAGGGCATGCGGGCATCCTTCCGCAGCTTTGCCATTGGGCTGGGGCTGGCCGTGGTGCTGCTTTACCTCATTCTGGTGGCGCAGTTTGCCAGCTTCCGCGATCCGTGGATCATTCTGCTGGCGGTTCCGCCGGGCATCAGCGGCGTGCTGCTGACGCTGTATTTGGCGGGCACGACGTTGAATGTGCAGTCGCTGATGGGGCTGGTAATGATGGTGGGTATTGTTGTTTCCAACAGTATTCTGATCGTGGAGTTCACGCATCACCTGCTGCGCGAAGGCATGCATGTGCGAGAAGCCGTGGTGGAAGCTTGCCGCGTGCGTCTGCGACCGGTATTGATGACGTCTCTGGCCACCATCATCGGGCTGATGCCGATGGCGATGAAACTGGGCACCGGAAGTGAAAGCTACGCTCCGCTGGCGCAGGCGATCATTGGCGGCCTGGCGGTATCGGTGGTGTTCACGGTGCTGCTGGTGCCGGCGGCGTTCCTGCTCGTCTATCGCAATCATGAGGTGCGGTCGTGAGAACAGTGCTGTTGGTCGTCTTCGCTGTGGGATTACTGCAAGGGCAATCGTCCGACCCGCAGCGGCTGACTCTGGCCGAAGCCGAGGAGATCGCGCTGCGTACGAATCCGCGCATCGCCGGGGCACAGGCTCAGGCGCTGGCCGTGGCGCAGGGCGAGGTGCAGGCGCGAGCGCCGCTGTATCCGGTGTTGAGCGGCAGCCTTACCGGTGCCGGCGCTCCCTCCGATACGCGTCTCGCCGCTGGGGCTCTCAACAACCCGATCATCTTCTCGCGTCTGGCATCAGGCGTCAGCGCCAGTCAGTTGCTATACGATTTCGGCCGCACGTCGGCGCTGGCGCGAACGGCTTCACAACGGGCCAACGCGGAGTTCGAAGTCGTCAAGGCAACACGGTCGGAGATCCTGCTGGGCGTGCATCGCGCCTACTATGCCGGCTTGCGTGCCGAGGCGCTTTCCCGCATTGCCAAGGGTGCCATCGAAGCACGCCAATCCATGGTGGACTATGCCCGCGCGCTGGCCGAAAGCCAGTTGAAGTCAGAGTTGGATGTGCGTTTCGCCGAAGTCAGCCTGGCCGAGGCGCGGTTGCTTCTAGAAAATGCCACCAACGAACGCCGTGTGGCGGATGCGGAGTTGTCCGCGGCATTGGGTTATGCCGAGCCGCGGCGGTTTCAACTGGTGGAGGAGCCACCTCGCGAGTTGCCTTCCACCGACCCGCTACGGCTCATCGGTGATGCGATCGCCAATCGTCCGGAACTGGCTGGCCGCCGCTTTGATGTGGAGGCGGCACGGAGTTTCGTTGAAGCCGAGCGCAAGCTGCGATTCCCCGCGATATCGGCCATGGCCAGCCTGGGTGGGACTCCCTTCCATGATGCCCGCCTGGGTAACAGCTATTTCGCCGCCGGTGGTGTGAACATTACGCTGCCATTTCTGAATGGCGGTTTGTTCAACTCGCGGCGCGTGGAGGCCGAGCAACGCGCCACGGTGGCGCAACGGCGTCTGGACGAGTTGCAGCAGCGGATCGCGCGCGACGTGGCTGTCGCCGTGGTGGGCGCCGAATCGGCGGCGCAGCGGACGGCACTGGCACGCAGCTTGGTGGAGCAGGCCAGCCTGGCTCTGGAATTGGCGCAGGCGCGCTACGATCTGGGGCTCAGTTCGATTGTGGAGTTGAGCCAGGCGCAACTGGCGCGTACCAACGCCGAACTGCAGCAGGAGAATGCGCGCTTCGACTACCAGGTGCAGCGTTTGCTGGTGGAATACCACACTGGGGCATTGCGCTAGGCATTCACGGTATGATGCTGCTCGTATGAGCGGCATTCTACGGATAGAACTGAAGCGCCCGGAGAAGCGCAATGCGCTCGATCGTGACACCGTGCGCCGCCTGCGCGCAACGCTCGAAGAGGCCGCCATGGAGCCGAAAGGGCGCGTGATCCTGCTCACCGCCCAGGGCCGCGACTTCTGCTCCGGGGCTGACCTGAGTGAGCTGAAGCGCATCCGTCACGCGTCGGTGCTGGAAAATCTGGAAGACGCACGCGAATTGGGCGAGTTGTTTGTTGCCATGCGTCAGCATCCGCTGCCTATCATTGCCGCGGTGCGTGGACGGGCGCTGGCGGGCGGCTGCGGGTTGGCCACGGCCTGTGACCTGATCGTGGCCAGCGATATCGCCCAGTTTGGCTATCCGGAAACACGCATTGGCTTTGTGCCGGCGATGGTGATGGCGATTCTGCGCCGCACGGTGCCGGAGAAGGTAGCATTCGATATGCTCACCACCGGCCGCATTCTGACCGCGCGGGAGGCCTTCGAAGTGGGCCTGGTGAGCCGTATCGTCGCCGATGTCGATCTGGAAGGGGCGGCGGAGGAACTGGCCGGCGATCTGGCGTCGCGCTCGGCCTCCGCCGTGCAATTGACGAAGCGTCTGCTGTACCAGATGGACGGAATGTCATATGCTAACGCCATTGAGGCTGGGGCCCAGGTAAACGCCATCGCCCGTCTCACGCCCGACTGCCAGGAAGGGATCGACCGCTTCTTTAAGAAAGGAATCTGATGCTCACTCGCCGCGCCTGCCTCTCGCTATTCCCCGCTGCCACGTTGATGGGGGCCAAAACGGCCAAGCCGCTGACCGGCATTTTTCCGATTCTGCAGACGCCGTTCACCAGCGATAACAAGCTGGACACCAAGGCTCTGGCCGCGCAGGTGCGCTTCTGCGACAAGGCGGGCGCGCACGGCGTCGTGTGGCCGCAACTGGCGAGCGAATACTCAGACCTGACCATGGATGAACGCATGGCCGGAATGGAAGTCGTGGCGCAGGCGGGGGCATCGGGCAAGTGTGCGGTGGTGTTAGGCGTGCAGGGCGCGGACCTGGCGACGGCGCTCCAGTATGTGAAATACGCCGAAAAGCTGGGGCCCGACGCGATCATCGCACTGCCGCCCAAGGATGCCAGTGATCGCCAGAGGGTGCTTGACTATTACAAGGCCATCGGCGATAGCGCCACGCGGCCGCTATTTGCGCAGACGATTGGCGACATGCCCGTGGAGTTCGTCATGCACATGGCCAGCGCCATTCCGAACTTTCGCTATGTGAAGGATGAGGCAGGTCACACGCTGGCGCGGTTATCGGAGTATCGCCGCAAGAATCATGACGTGATCAAGGGCGTATTCACGGGTGGGCATGGCAAGACGCTGATCGACGAGATGATGCGCGGGTCGGCCGGCACCATGCCGGCGGCGGGTTTCGTGGACCTCTATCGCAAGGTCTGGGACACGTGGCAGGCCGGCGATCGCACCGCGGCCATGGAACATTTTTCGAAGGTGATGTTGTTGGTGACGCAGGTGACCACCTACGGCATTCCTTCGCTCAAGTACATTCTGGAAGTGCGCGGCGTCTTTGAGAACTCCATCTGCCGCTCCGGGGCGAAGGGTGCTCACTTCGATGACGAAGCGAAGAAGGCGATTCGGGAAACGATGGCTTTTCTCAAGCTTTCGTAATGGCGCGATGGCTGCTGGCGATTAGCGGCGGAGTGCTGCTGTACTTCGGGTCGGGCCTGCAGCCGGTTTGGTGGCTGGCCTGGCTGGCGCCTGCGCCGGTATTGCTGGCGATGTTGCAGAGCTCGCGGCGGCAGGCAGTGGCCGTCGCGCTGTTGGCGGCCGTGATCGGTTCGGCGAACCTCTGGTCGTACCTGGCCATGCTTGCGGGTCCGCTGCTGGCGTCGATCCTGACGTTAGAACAGTCTCTGCTGTGGGCGGGTGCCTGGATCTTCTCGGCTCATGTGATGGTGCACACGGCGGGATGGCGGGCGGCGCTGGTGTATCCCGCGGCCATTACGGCACTGTTCACCCTGATGACGCAAGCCTCTCCGCATGGAAGCGCCGGCAGCATCGCCTATTCGCAGATGGACGTTCTGCCCGTGATTCAGATCGCCTCGTTGCTGGGAGCTTCGGGTGTGGTGTTTGTGATCAGCCTGCTGCCGGCCACTCTCGCAGCCGGTCTGCATCACCGGAAGGCTTGTCTCTGGCCGTTGGTGTTGCTTGCGGCCGCATTGGTGTTCGGCTGGGTGCGCTTGCGCACGGCACCCCTGTCGCCAGCCGCTCGTGTCGCTGCGGTGGCGGTGGACACGGCGCCGGAACCCCGTGAGGATGTCTGGCCGCTGTACCAGGCAGGCGTGCGGGAACTGGCGGAGCAGGGAGCGCGGTTCATCGTACTGCCGGAGAAGATTGCCCCGGTGGACGCGGCGCAGTGGAGGGCCGTCGAAAACACACTGGCGTCATCGGCAGTCACGGTAGCAGGTGCCACGCTGCGGGCACAAGGTCAAAAACGGAACGTAGCCTCCGTGTTTGGAGCCCCCGATACCCCCACTTACGATAAACGACACATGGTGCCGGGCCTGGAGGACAGCTTCCTCCGCGGGGACAAGCCCCTCATCCTGGAACATGGCGGTATCCGCTTCGGTGTGGCCATCTGCAAGGACATGGACTTCCCGTCGCTTGGCCGCGACTATGCCGGCGTCCCGTTGCTGCTGGTGCCAGCCTGGGACTTTCAGCGCGATGCCTGGCTGCATTCCCGTATGGCGATCCTGCGCAGTGTGGAATCCGGTTTCGCCATGGTGCGCAGCGCCCGCGATGGCAGGCTCACCGTCAATGACCGTTACGGGCGGGTGCTGGCGGAACAGGAAAGCAGCGCCAGCCGTCCGGCGAAGCTGATTGCCGATGTGCCGCTGGACAACGCCCGCACGTTCTATTCGCGAACGGGCGACTGGTTCGGCCAGTGTTGTTTCCTGCTGATGATGGCGATTGCGGTTACTTTACGTCCTTCGCGCAGCGGAAGCCGACAGAAGGGCTCTTGAGCGCGGCAGGCACGGTGTTCTTCTCATACCCCGCGGCCGCGCGGATATCGAAGTCGAAACCACCGCCGCGGATCGCCATCCACGGATCGTTCGGACCTACCTTCAGCGCTTGGAACGCGCGCAGCACCTCGGCGCTGGGCGTCTGCGGATCGCGCGTCCACTCCCAGACGTTGCCGGCTACATGTAGCAGGCCTTCGGGCGTCGCGCTTTCGGGCATGGAATCCACAGGCATCGCCTTGCCCGCGGAGTTCGGATTGCCCTTGAAGTTGCCCTTCGAAGCATCGGGCTCATTGCCCCAGGGGTAGGCACGGCCGGTGGACCCGCGCGCGGCTCTCTCCCACTCTTCTCCCGTGGGGATGTGTTTGCCGGCCCACGTGCAATAGCCCGCCGCTTCTTCAAAGTTGACGCTCGCCGCCGGCAGTTCCGCCGCGTCTGGCAGCGCCGGTTTGCCGCTGGCTGCGGCGAACTTGTTGTAGTCGCCGGTGCTGACCTCGCGCTTGTCGATGTAGAAGGCCGGCGTACGGCGCACTTCGCTCTGCAGGCCGTAGAGGAATGAGCCTTCACTCAGCAGGATCATCTCGCCATAGGCATCCTGGATGCGCGCGGCCGGGCCTGCGGGATCCTCCTTCTTGGGGGGATCCTTCCGCTCCGCCTCCGGCTTGAACAGGAAATAACTACCGACCGCCAGAACTACGGCGGCAACCCCGGCCACTGCTGCCATTGGCATCTTGCTGGACGCCGCCTTTTGCGGCTCCGCGGGCGGCGCTGTCTTGGCTACCGGCGATACTGTCGTGGGTGCGTTATGAAACTGTGTCGCACCCGGCAGGGGTGCTGCCACCGTGCCGCCGTCCAGCCGGCGCAGGGCATTCTCCAACTCTGTAACCACGACGTCGAAACTCTGCACGCGCTCTTCGGGCTTCTTCGACGTGGTGCGCTCGATGAGGCTGATCAACTCCTGCGGCACGCCCTTGGCCAGCAGCGGCTCCAGATCCAACGGCTGGTGCAGGATCAGATAGAACAGGCGTTCCACCGTATCGCCCACCACCGGCCGCATGCCCGTCAGCAGCTCATACAGCATGATGCCGAACGCGTACACATCGGCTGCTGGTGTGATCGGCTTGCCCAGCACCTGCTCCGGCGCCATGTAGTAAGGCGTGCCCAGCGCGAAGCCTTCCCGCGTCAGGTTCAAGTTGCCGGCCTGCGATTTGGCGATGCCGAAATCCATCAGCCGCACGCGGCCGCTTTCGTCCACGTGCAGGTTGTCGGGCTTGATGTCGCGATGCAGAATGCCCTGCTTGTGAACGTGCTGCATGGCCCGCGCACCTTGCAGCGCAAGGTTCACCTGCGACCGCAGATCCGGCGCCAGACCCTTGTCGATCACCCCGCGCAGGTCATTGCCAACCAGAAACTCCATGACGATGTACGGGCGCCCGTCGATCTCGCCGTAGTCATGGATGCGGATGATATTGTCGTGGACGATGTTGCCGGAGATCTGCGCTTCACTCAGGAAGCGCGCCTTGGTTTCGGCGTCCATGCAGCCCTGATCGGTGAGCAGCTTCACCGCTACCTTGCGGCCGATCACCGTGTCTACCGCCATGTAGACGTGCGACATGCCGCCGCCCAGGAACTTCTGTAACTCATATTTGCCGAACCGGGCGGGCAACTGCAAGAGCGAATTAGAAGGCACGGAAAATCTCGCGCAAAATGAGCACGGCGATGGTCATGCCTACGATCACGGCCACCGCGACAATGCCGATAAACCACTCCTGCGTGCGCAGGCTTTCGGGCAGGTACTGCATGAAGCCGGGCAGCGGCTCCTGCTGCGGCACGGTGGTTACGGGCACCGAAATCCGCGCCGAACTGTAGGGAGTTTGCGCAACACCGGTAGTTTCCAGCGTAGCCACGGGTGCCGGCGGCTCCTCCAGCATGCGTTCCAGCTCTACGCAGATAGCCCCGAAGCCCTGCATGCGCGCCTGCGGCGCTTTCTGCGTGCAGCGCTCGATCATCTCGATCACCGGCTGCGGTACGTTGGCGTCGCGCAAGGGCTGCAGGTTCAGCGGCTCATTGAGGATCTGCTGGAAGACCTTTTCGATCGAATCGCCCAGGATCGGCTTGCGTCCGGTGAACAGCTCGAACATCAGGATGCCGAATGCGTACACATCCACCAGCGGCGTGACCTGCTGGCCCAGCACCTGTTCGGGTGCCATGTAGTAAGGCGTGCCGAGTGTGAAGCCCACGCGTGTCAGTGCCACGTTGTGCGACTTCGCGATGCCGAAGTCCATTAACTTGATGCGGCCCTGCGCGTCCATATGGACGTTGTCGGGCTTGATGTCGCGATGGATGATACGCCGCGAGTGAATGTACTCCAGCGCGCGCGCCGTCTGCAGCGCCAGACGCAGCTTGTTGCGCGTATCGCCGGTGCTGTTGGTTTTGATGGCGTCCCGCAGGCTCTGGCCCCGCAGAAACTCCATGATGATGAACGGCCGTCCCTGGTCTTCACCAAAGTCGAAAACGCTGATGATGTTGTCGTGCGCGAAGCCGCCGGCGGTGCGAGCCTCCTGCAGGAAGCGGGCCTTGGTTTCCGCATCCTTGCAGCCGGACTCGGTCAGGATCTTAACCGCAACCGTTCTGCCCAGCACGGTGTCCTGTGCCCGGTAAACGTGCGACATACCCCCGCCGAGGAACTCCTGCAGTTCGTATTTTCCGATCCTGGCTGGAAGATCCATCTCTTCTCGATTCTACTCCTTCTTATTTGATCGCGATTTGCGACACACAGCGCAGACCAGCGAAGAAGCGCTTATCAAAGACCGCGGGAGCGCCGCCAAGGTCGGCGACAAACTTCGCCTCGGCGATCTTATTGTTCGACTGGCCGCCGCGCACCGGCCACACCAGCAGATAACCGGGTGGCTGGGCACTCACGTCAGCATCCACGAAGAAGCGGAAGACGGCCCACAGACCGGTCTGGTTGAACTGCGTAGCGTCGTTGTATTCGAAACGTACCGTGTGGTTGGGCACGCCAGTCCACTTGAACGGTACCGCGCCGCCGCCGATACGTGCGGTCTTGCCGTCAATCGTGATGCTGCCGCTCTTGGCCTGCGACTTGTCCAGCAGCAGGTCCACCGCATTCATCGTGATCGTGTAATTCAGGCTGGGCGATTGCGCGCCGCCGGCGTAAAACGCCTTCGACATGCGCATCACCTGCTGGAAGAAGGTGGCGTACTGCGGATTGATGCGGACCTTCGACCCGGGCTTCGGATTGCCGTTCTCGTCGATGTACTGCGCCAGCGTCTCCTGGTAGAACTTCCAGAAACGGCCGCTGTTCGGCATGAGAATGTTGTTCAATTCCTCCACGCTGACTTCGGGCCGCGATGCCGGGTCAAACGGGAACTTCCGCGTCACCGGATTGAACTCCTGGCAGAAGCCGGCGCCGGCGGCGTTCAAAGCCGCGGTCGGGTCATCCCAACCTTCCAGCGCCTTGATGGGATCTTCCATGATCTTGATGACCCGGGCGTCCAGCTTGCCCTCAAGGTCGGGACCGGGGAAGGCCGCCACCGACCGAACCGAGCCTAGAGCGCCGATCATCTTCTGTTGGACCGTTGCGGAAGTAATCGCGGAGGGGGTCGGCTTTTCGCCGACAGCCACATTCGTTGCAAACTGCAGTTCGCTCAGACCAGTCATGTACGGCCGGTTGTTGTCCGCCAGGAACTGCGTTTCACCCTTGGGGGGCACCACCACGGCTGGCCAAAGGAACGCTTTCCGCACCCTTTCGGCATAGGCGTCCGTACCTTCCACGTTGGTGTGGAAACTTCCCAGCCCGATCAACGCCAGCACCGGACCAAGCGGGCCGGCGTGGATAGCCAGCTTTGCGGCCGCATTTTCGACGCTGCCATAACGCGCGGGGACGACCGAGGTGTTGAAGAAGTACTCGCGCCAGATCTTGATGTAGTCGCTGGTGTAGCGGTCGCGCAGCAACTGATCCAGGTTCTCCGGTATCGAGGCCGCGCTCTTGTACTTCGAACTCAGCAGCACCCATTCCTCGCCGCCGAAATTGCGGTTGCGGTTCTTGAACAGGTCCTGCATGTACTTCCAGCCGGGGCGGGTAAAGGCGCCGCGCACCGTCTTGTTATTGATCACCACCACGGCCGAGCCCGGGAACTTCTGGTTATAGTTCACCGCGACGTTCTTCTTGTCGGCCTCGGCCAGCAGCGCATTGTACATACGATCGAAACCGCTGAACGACGCCAGGTAGATGCGAGTCTTGTCGGCGCCGTCGCTATCCTCCCGCGTGGAGAATGGGTTGCCGTTCTTAAGGTCGCCGCCGTAGAAGCGGAACTGCAGGTCGGACAGGTTCTTGCGCTCGTCCCCAACCGTCGACTCCTTGCCTTCCATCCAACGCGCCAGCAGCGTATCGCCCAGGAACTTGTCTTCGCCCTGGCCTTCGCTGCGCTTCCATTCCGATGTCGTCATCAGGTGCGCACGGAGGGTGTTGTAGGCGTAGCTATAATCGTCTTCTTCCTTCGCCTTGGCCGGACGCGAGCGCAGGAAGGTGGTCATTTTCTGCTGCGTGTCGCTGAACAGCAGAATGTTAAAGCTGTTGTAGTAGGCTTGGCGTACCAGCGGCAGCATATCGTTTCCTACATACAGCCCGAAGCGATAGCTCCAGGGCGCCCCTTCGCGCTTCCAATCCGTGAGTTGGAACAGCTTCTGGCGCAGCCCTTCCAGCCGCTTCAGATCATCGGTGGATGGTACCGAACCAGGTGCCATCCGCACATTCTTGATCTGCTGCGTCGCTTCGATGACTTCCGATTCCAAGGCGCGGTTCTTAAAGAACGACACGGTCGCACCAATGGTGAAGAAGATCGACGCCACAGCCAACGCGCCCAACAGCATCCGCTGCAGGAAACTGGTCTTGGTGCTGGCTTCGCTGGCGCCGAAGGCGGCCTTGTCTTCCAGCAGAATGTCGTTGAACAAGTGGCTCAGGAATACCCACTGCGGCACCTTGCGGCCGCTCTGCTGCTGGCTAACCATCGGCTGGGCGGGGTTCTGGAATCCCTGCACGTCCTTCAGGTTGAACATGCGCGTGGCGCCGCCGCCCACATCGAACGCCGATTGCGATTTCTGCTGGAACATCGGCGTCGACGGCACATCATTCACAAAGACCGGCCGCACGCCAGTGAAATAGAAGCCGCGCAGAAAGGCGCTGGTGCTCAACTGGCTGGGACGGCCCACATCCACCAGGAACTGCACCAGATTCTGGCGCAGCTTGCGGAACTCGCGCGGAAACTCGTAGCAGCCGGGAAGCTTATCCGCGTCATTCTCGCGCGGCAGAAACTCGATGCGCTTGTCGCACAGCGAATACACCAGCTCATTGAACATCTGGTTCAGCCGCTGCGTTTCCTCTTCGGCATACACACCGCCGCCGGTACGCCGCATGGGCAGCGTCACCCCAAACACCTGCGTCGATTCCTCCGTGCTCAGGTTGCGCACAAAGTCATGGAAGAACGGCACGCGGTCCACTTTAGTGAACAGCACGTACACCGGAAAGCTGACGCCGAACTGATTGGAGAACTCCTGCAGCCGCGATTGCACAATGCGCGCCACGCTAGCCATGGCGTCGGAGGCGCCCTGTTGTAGAAAGCGTTCTGTATCGATGCACAGCACCGCCGCGCGCGGGGCCGAGCCCTTGCCGCCGAAAACCGATTTCAGCTTGCCGGGAGCCAGCTTCTTCAGCAATTGCTTCCAGCTTTCGCCGTCACCCCACAGACCGCCGCCGGCTTCAGCGAACACGGCCTTCTTGGCGAACCAGAAGTTGGCGGCGCGCGTCGGGACGATTGTGTTGTCCTGCGTGTAGACGTGCCCGCTCAGCAGTTCCGGCTCCATGCCGGAGTTCATCAGCACCGTAGTCTTGGTGGAGCCCTTGTCGCCCACCAGGAAGATCACCGGCAGTTCGCTCAGTTTGCCATTGGGCGCGATTTTGGACGACGCCATCTTCGTCTCGGCGTCCTTGAGCAGTGCGTCCACATCGCCGCCGCCCTCGCCCGCCGCAGCCGGTGTTGCCGCACCCGTACCACCGCCGCTGGCCAGGTTCTGTGCCGCCTCCTGCGCCTTCTGCTTGCGTTCGTACCACTTCTGGCTCAGGTATCCCCAGAACGCCGTGCTGGTCAGACCAAGCGCGGCCAGCCAGTAGAACAACATCGTGGCCTTGTCGCCGCCGACGTTGTAGACCTGCGTGGCCACTCCGGCCGAGGCCGTCCAGAACAGCATGAACAGTGCATGTTGCCAGTTGACGCGCATGGATGGCTCCCCCCTAGCGGACCGGTCCCGTCAGCGAGGCCAGCGTCGATACGCCGCTGCTCAGGGTGACCTTGTAGATGATGAACAATATCACGGCCAGCGCGAACAGCCCGCCGGCCCCATAAAGCAGCCGTTTCACCCAGGCATCCACCGCCGTGAACGAGAAGTTCTCCAGCGGCAGCCGCCAGCGCGGCGACAATTCCGGCCCCGTTTGCCGGATGCGGCGGATCTTCAGCCCCGTCTGTTCGATGATCGCCCGCAATTCCGCCCGCCCGCCGATGCTGTAGCGGCCGGCAAACCCTAGCAGCAACGCCGTCTGGTAAACCTCCAGCAGGTCGGCCAGTTCCTGAGAATCGTTGCGGCCCAGCAGCGCCTGCAGGTTCTGGAAGAAGATCTCGCCCGCGATATGGTGCCCGAACAGTTCTTCCTGCAGAGGCTGACGCGGCCAATCGGCAAACGCCGGCCAGCGCAGGTTCAGAATGGTTTCATCCAGAAACGCCACCACGGCGAAAATCGCCAGTTGGATGTCTTCGGCCGTGTAGCCGCGACGCCGCGCTTCCTGGTCCGCCACCTTCAGCGCTTCCCGTACCTGCTGGCGGAAGGATACGGCATCGGAGACAGGCTGTCGATTCGAGCGCATCCGCTCGATCACCGTGATCAGTTCCTGGAATACCCAGGCCAGATTTTCCGGACGCCGCGCGCCTGCCGGATTCGGACCGGCTGCGGCAGTGGGGGTTTGCACCATAGGGCCTCTCGTCTGATTTCAAAAAAGCCGAAGTGGAAAAGCGTGCCGGCGGCTCAATCCAGAACCACCAGCAGCTCGATACGCGGGTCGGGCAGGTCGCCTGGAACATAAAGGCCAACCTTACGGGTCATGACCATGCTATCCCAGCAGGGACCCGCACGGCTCACGCCGAAATATTGTGTGTCGGCACGTGCCGAGATCGCCGATGGCGGCACCTTCAGATGTGTCAGCGTCAACCCCGGCAGGGCGCGCTTCACCAGTTCCGCCACAAACTTCTGTGAGCACAGCTTCACCAGGTTCGGCGTGCGCGTAATGATCTCCGCTTCGCCGATGCCGGAGTAGATGGACAGCACCCAGCGCGCCTTGTCCAGAACCCGCTGGTCCGTGATGTCCCCGGCCCAGAAATAGGGTGCCGCGGGCGTCAGCGGAATCTCGATGCAGTTGGTGGGCACGATGGTTTCCAGGTGCCGCCGGATGTGTTCATCCAGGCCATGGAAGGTGCGATCGAGATTGCGATGATCGTAGAGCGGGACCGTGCTGGGATGCGAATCGATGGCGAACGTGCACAAGGCCCCGGCCAGCCGCGCCAACTCACGGTAGAGCTCCTCGGGATGACCGCGCCGGGTCTGCAGCATGTGCCGGATTTCGGGCAGCGCTTCGTGCACCGAATGCAGCATCCAGAAGCGCGCGATGTCCGTTGTGGAGTATTCGGCCCAGCCCTTGCCCCCGGCCCGCTTGCTGGCGCCCAGGGCGCGGCTCTTGTCTTCTAAAATGTCCAGCAGCCGTTTGGTCAGGAACATCAGCCGCTCGCTGGCGGCAATGTCCACGCAGGGTGGAATGAAGTCCGGGTCAAAAGCGAAATTGCCCGCACCATCGCGCATGATGCGCGCCGCCGGCACCGCTACTTCCTCGCCGGTCAGTTCGGTGTCCAACAGGATGCGGATATTCTTCCGCCCCAGTTGGACCACCTTCTCGTCCCGGCCGGTGGTCTCGTCAAACAGGCTCTGGCCTTCGGCCCAGTAACGCGCCGCCGGATTCAGTGCCGATTCTTCCACCGGAACACAGTTCACGCCATTGTGGCGCCTTGGCGGAACGGCCAGCAGCACCACCAGCCGGTCGCGAGTCGGCGGGAAGATCTCGGCGATGGGACGTGCGGTTGGCAGCGGATCGGAATCCGGCATGTGAAACGGCATGCCGTCCGGGAAGATCCCGCGGGCATGGATCAGCGATACCGTGCCGTTCCGCAGCGCTTCGGCGTCGAAGTTGACTCCGATCAGCCCGTAGCTCTCAAACCACAGCTGCGTTGTGAGGAAGCGGATCGAGTCCTCGAAATACCGGTTCTGCACCTGGAAATGATGCGGGCCGAGGTACATACCCTCGGACCAGACGACCCGGGAGAGGTTCTTCATAGCAAAGGGAGTTCCGCCAAAAATAGCCGCGGCGGCAGGCAAGCCGCTACCGGGCAACCCATACTCTACCATAGAGTGCTCACCACGATACCCTCACCTAAGGAAAGCGCATTCCAACAAAAAAAATGGTCAGTCGATGATGGGATCCGAGGGCGAATTTCGCTATCTCAGGGTAAGGTGTAGTGTAGAGTAGGAGCGGCGATGAGCTTTTACAAAAAGTTTGAGCTGGTGGAAGTTCTGCGTGATGACGGTGTGAAGACCTTCCAGGCTCGTGAGATCGATACGGGGCGTTCCGTGCAGGTCCACCTGATCGTGGGCCAGCCGGGCAAGAGTGAGCCGCCATTTGAACTGCTGGAGCAGTTGCGCGCGCTGCCCGCCGACAACCGCCAGCGCCTGCTCGAGATCGGCGAACACATGGGTACTCCGTACGTCGTCACCCTGCCGCTCGATGGGTTCCACAGCTTCCGCGATTGGGTGCAGGCCGTCAGCCCCGCCCCTCCCAAACCCTCCTACGATCCGCTCATCCGAGTCGGCCGCTGGCGCGTGCCTGCCGGCGATGGCGAGCCGCCCACCGTTACACCAATGTCCGCCATCGTTAACCCGCCAGCCCCGAAGACCGTTCGCCCGCCCCGGGAGCCGGAAACCGGCGCCGACATCACGCGTATGTTCAGCACCGCGGAAGTGCTGGCCAAGACACAGAAGTCGAATAAATCGCCGGAACCCGCCTCACCGCTGCCTCCGGTGGCCCCCTCTTCGGCCGAGCCTGCGGTGACGAGCGTTTTCCAGGTGCCGCCCGTACCCTCACCGGCAGTGTCCGCGCCGCCGCCTGTTCCGGCTCCGGTACCACCCGCGCCGGCCGTCAAGCCGCCGCGCCCGGAACCCGAGCCCACCCTCAATCTGAATGAGATGTTGGAGTTCGCCGAACCGGGCCCGCCGCTGCCCAAGGCCGAAGCCAGCTTCACCCAGATGTTCCAGACGCCGGCGGCCGCGGCACCACCATCGCCGCCCGCTTCGGCGCCGAAAGCTGAACCGACCTTCACGCAGATGTTCCAGGTGCCGCCTGTGGAGGCCAAGGCGCCGGTGGAAGCCGCGCCCCCACCGCCAAAAACGCCACCCCCCGCCGCCGCTCCGGAGCCCACCTTTACCCAGATGTTCAAAGCGCCCGCGGCGCCGGAACCGCCCGCCGCGGCCGAGCCGCCTAAGTTGGAGGGCAGCTTCACGCAGATGTTCCAGGCGCCGGCCGTGTCCACGCCTGCCACACCCACTCCCTCCGCCAGCCTCGACGACACCGCCGGGTTTACCCAGATGTTCAAGACCGGGCCCCAGCCGATTTCCACCGGCCTGCCCGTCACCCGCAAGTCCGACATCACCCCGCAGCCCCCAGCGCCGAAGCCTCCAGACCCGCCGGCACCCCACCCCGTGCCGCCTCCACCTCCCAAGCCAGAGTCGCCCGGCGATTTCACCCAGATGTTCCAGACGGCGCACAACCGCGCCGTTGCGCCACCTCCCGCGGCCGCCGTGCCGCCGGCCCCCGCGGCGAGCGCCCCGCCCACGCGCAAGGAACCGGCCGCCAGCGACTTCACCATGGCGTTCACTCCGCCGGCATTTGCCAAGCCGCCGGCCCCGGCCGCACCGGTAGTGCCGTCCGCCCCCGTCGCGCCGCCACCCTCAGGCGCTCCGGGAGAGTTCACGAGCATCTTCCAAACCGGCCCGCAGCCGACACCAGGCCAGAAGCCATCTGCTTCCGTACCGCCGCCTGCTCCCAACGTGCCGCCGCCCAGTGCCAGTCCCGGCAGCTTCACCCAGATGTTCGCCGCATCGCCCATGCAGCCCCTGGGCGAGGCACCGCTGGCGACACCGCCGCCTTCGGCCGCTCCGGGCTTTCCGCCCGCTCCGGCCAGACAGGAGGCCAGCGAGTTTACCGCCATCTTTAAGGCGCCTCCTGCGCCCAAGCAAGCCCTTCCGGTAGCCGCGCCTCCGCCGTCCATGTCGGAGCCGAATCCCTTCGCCGCGCCCACCAGCCCGCTGGCGAAGCCGATGGTGTCCCCGCCGTCCGGTTTCAGCAACCCAGGCGGCTTTGGACAGTCGATGCCACCCGTCCCCCCGCCGCCGTCGGCTGGTGCGTTCGGTCAGCCCCAGGCAGGGGCCATTCCGGCCCGTCCCTTTGCGGCCCCCGCCCAGCCCACCATGAAGGACGAGTACCAGAAGCTGTTTGGCGGCGATAAGCCCGTAGCGCCCGCACCGGCCGCGCCCATGGCCGGCCCGTCGCCTTCCGGCGGTGGCGGCTTCGGTGCTACGCAATCCTTCCAGGCCTTCGGTGGCCAGGGATCCGGTCCCGCGGCGCCCGCCGGGCCCAGCGATTACACCCGTATGATGAGCGTGGGCAACACCGTCCCGGCACCGCCGCCACCCCCGCCCGCGCCTGCAGCGTCTGCCGCGGCCGTTGCCAAGGGGTTACCCAAAGGGCCCATCATCGCCTTCGTAGTCATCGTGCTGCTGCTGCTCATCGGCGCCGCCGTCACTCTATTGAAGTAAGGAATTCATGACGCAAATCCCGCTCCGCCAAGCCTCCGACGAGGTCTTCGCCCGCACGCGCGACCTCTTCGTGCGCTCCCAGTTCAATGAGGATGCCGTCGAAGCGCAGCGCACCGGCACGCACTCGCTGTTCAATGTCTTCCCGGACGGATGCGTCCCGGCCGACGCCGGAGCTGCCGACACGCTCATCGGCCTGTTCCTGCGTGCCGGAAAAGCACCCAAGTTCCAACTGAGCGACACCCTCGGCCCGCAGGGTTTCGAAGACCTGCTGGAACTCGGCCTGCTCGCGCCCGCCGAAGACGAGGATTGGTATCGGGCCAGCATGCGCATCCGGCCCATGTACGGCTTCTGGGTGGTCAGCGATCTGTGGGACGTCACGGCCGATTCCAACGCCGGCCTGCCCGACGACGTGGTCTTCCCGCCCGACAACGCCAACACGCTCAGCTATCTTTCTTATCTGCCCCTGAAACCTTGCGAACGGTTTCTGGAAGCCTGCGGCGGTGCCGGCGCCGCGGCCCTTGTCGCCGCCCAGCGCTATGCCAAGAAAGCCTATTCGTTCGATATCACCGAACGTTCCACGGTCTGCGCGAACTTCAGCGCCCGCCTGAGCGGACTGGAAGACTTTGAAGCGCGCTGCGGCGACACGTTTGAGCCCGCCGCCGGACTGCAGTTCGACCGCATTGCCGCACATCCGCCCTACGTGCCCGTTCTTCGCCATACCTGGATCTACCAGGCCGGCGGCCCCGACGGCGAACACATCACCCGCAAACACCTTGAAGAACTTCCCAAGGTTCTGGCGCCGGGCGGCCGTCTCTACTGCCGCTGCCTGGGTACCGACCGTCTGAATGAGCCCTTCGAACGGCGTGTGCGCGGCTTTCTGGGCGCCGATGCCGATCAGTACGACATCTTCCTGCAGGTGCAGCGCGTGCTCGACCCCATGACTAACGTCATGCAGGCTGTGCTGCAAAAGCGCATGACGCTGGAAGACCTGCCGTTGTGGGAAAAGCAGATGGAAGCGCTCAAGATCCAGCGCTTCCTGGCGGTCTGGCTTGTCATACAACGCCACGACACGCCGCGCGTTCCAGTCACGGTCCGCCGCACCAAGGGCAAGTACACCGGCCCGGCCGAACTGGATTGGCTCCTCACCTGGGAGACTGCCCGCGCCACGGGCCAGGCCGAACAGGCCATCCTGATGAGCCCGCTTACCGCCGCCCCTGCCATGCACTTGGTGCGCAACGAAATCCAGGAAGGCGAGTGGCGCATGGCGAGTCAGAAACTGCGCGTCGAGTTCCCCTATGAATGCGAATGGGATGTCGACCACATGGCCGTGTTCCTGCTGCCGCGCTGCAACGGACAGATCACCGGTCTGCAACTACTGCGTTCCTTCGTACAGGAAGGGCTGATTCGCCCCGATGCCGATCCGCGCCGCTTTGCCTCCGTGCTGGCGGAACTGGTCTCCGGCGGCTATCTCCGCGTCGCAGGCTTTGAACCGGCGCCGCCCCGTGTTCACGTCGACGAGGAAGCCTGAGGCTCCATGGCCGCCCTCTCGCTTCGCTTTCCCTCCGACGAAGTCTTCGCCCGGGCCCGCGAGTTGTTCCAGCGTGCCGGCTTCAACGAGGATTCCGTGGAGCAGCAGGCCATCGTCGATGACGCGCTGCTGCCGCACTACGAAGACGGCCTGGTTCCGGAGGGTACCGATGCCGCGGGCCTGCTCATCGGCCTGTTCCTGCGCGCCGGTAAAGCTTCCCGCGACCGCGTGCTGGCGGCCCTTGGCGAGCAGGGCATCGCGGACCTGACCGCACTCGGACTGTTGCAATCCGACGACGCCGGCATGGTACGCGCGCCCATGCGCATCCGTCCCATGTACGGCATGTATATCGTGGCCGATCACTGGGACCCGACTCGGCTCACGCGCAACTCCGCCGAAGATGTCGTCATGGCGCCGGATTTCAGCAGTACGCTGGAGTTTCTTTCCTTCATCCCGCACACCCCCTGTGAGCGCTTTCTGGAAGCCTGCGGCGGCGCCGGATCCGCGGCCCTGGTGGCGGCCCAGCGCTTCGCCAACCGCGCTTACTGCTTCGACCTGACCGAGCGCTCTACACTCTGTTCTTCCTTCAGCGCCCGCCTCAGTGCCGTCGCCGATTTCGAATCCCGCCGCGGCAATACCTATGAGCCCGCTTCCGGCCTGCAGTTCGATCGCGTGGTCGCCCATCCGCCCTGCGTGCCCGCGCTGCGCCACAACTGGATCTTCTATTCCGGCGGTCCCGATGGCGCGCACATCACCGGCCTGCATGTCGAAAAGCTGCCCGATGTCCTGGCACCCGGCGGCCGCTTTTATTGCCGCGCCGTGGGCAATGACCGCCGCGAGCAGCCCTTCGAAGATCGCGTCCGCGGCTGGCTGGGTGCTGACCACACGGCCTTCGACATCCTCCTGCTGGTGTTTCGAAAGGAATCGCCGCTGGAGTTCATCATGCCCAGCGTCAGCGTGGGCCACATCGCCGTGGAAGACGTACCGGCCTGGCAACAGGAGGTGGCCCGGCTTGGCATCGTCCACTTCCTGCCGTTCCTGCTGGTCATCCAACGCCATGACCAGCCTCGCCAGCCGTTTACGATCCGCCGCACGCTGGACCCATCCGCGGTGGCTTCGGGCGCCATCGAATGGCTGCTCGATTGGGAGACCCTCCGCGCCAAGGGTGCCGCCGAAGACCTGATCCTTACCCGCAACCTGCTCGCCGCTCCTGCTTCGCAGCGCATCCGCCGCGAGATCCAGCAGGGCGAGTGGCGCGTCACCGGCCACTCCCTCCACGTCGACGCGCCCTTCGTCAGCGATACCGAAGTCGACCCGCTGGCCGCCGCGCTCCTGCCCGCCTGCGATGGTCAGATCAACGGACGCCAACTGGTGGACGGCCTCATCGCCCAAGGGCACATTCGCCCCGATACGGATCCCCGCGCCTTCGCCGCTGTACTCGCCGACCTGGTCTCGGCCGGATGCCTCTACGTGGAAGACTGTGCGCCGCCGCTCGGCCGCCGTCAGTAGCCCTTCACGAATCCACCGCGCCGCCCGTCGGCCCAGCCCAGTTTCCAGCCTGTACCTTCTTCAATGGCTACGGCATTAACGTCTCCTTGCGACCGCGCCTCCCTTGCCAGTGCGTGGCCCATGTCCTTCAGCCGCTCGGCGACATCGAACACCAGCGCTCCCGGTTCAAAGTCCACGGGGCCGCTCCGCCCGGCATGGATCCGTGGATACTCCACCGCATCGCGCAGCCCCATCTTGAAATCCACCAGGTTGTTCACGATCTGCAGCACCGTGCTTGGGATGGTCTCAGAGCCCGGACTGCCGAACGCCGCCCAGGGCTTGCCGTCCTGCCGCAGCAGCACCGTGGGGGTCATGCTGGAGTAGATCCGCGATCCGGCGGCTTCGGTCCGCCGTGGATTCATGTAGTTGTTCATCAGCACGCCCGTGCCCTTGGCCACCACCTGGCTGCCGAAGAATCCGTTCAGTGTATAGGTGTTGGTGACGATGTTTCCGTCTTTATCCACCACCGTGTAATGCGTTGTGTCGAAGCCTTCGGCCCCGCCATCGCTGGGCGGCGCTGGAGGGGGCGTCGCGCGATCCAGTGACAGGCCATCGGCCAGCTTCTTCGTATACCCATCGCTCAGCAACTCCGCCAGCGGCACCTTGCCGGACGTCATCAGCCGCGCCGCCCGCGCCCCGGCGCCCATCGCTTCTACCTGCAGGTGACGCGCCGCCGAAGAGCCTTCCATGCCCAGCTTGAGTTCGAACCGGTTGAGCAGGTTCAACGCCACCGCCAGCGTCGTGCCGCCGGAAGAATGCCCCGCCGTGATCAGCACCGGATAGCCGCGGTAGTTCACTTTGATCGGCTGCGTGTCGATGGCTTCGTAACTGGCCAGATCCTGTGCGGTCAGGATGCCTCCGTTGGCGCCGATATCCTGCACCATGCGCTTCGCCGTCTCCCCGGTGTAGAACTCCTGCCAGCCATGCTTCTGCAAACGCGCAATCGTCGCCGCCAGGTCCTTCTGCACCACCATATCGCCCTGCTTTAGGGGCTGGTCACTCCCTTTGAGAAAGATCTTCGCGGTCTCGGCGAATGGCTTCATCACCGGCACCTGCAAGGCCAGGATGATCTCCATGCGCTGTGAGGCCGGGAAGCCATTGTGCGCCAGACGCCGGGCCGGCTCCAGCACCTCGGCCCACTTCAACCGGCCGAACTTGGCATGCGCGCGGCCCATGCCCGCCGGCATCCCTGGCACTCCAATGGTCTTGTAGCCGATGTTGGTGTTCTTCTCACCCGCGTAGATCTCTTTACGAAACGCCTGCGGCGCCTTGAAGGCGTAATCCACCACCGTGCTGCGCCCGTCCGCCATGTGCGCCAACAGAAAGCCGCCACCGCCGATGTTGCCCGCCTCCGGATGCACCACAGCCAGCACGAAACCGATGGCCACCGCGGCGTCCACCGCATTGCCGCCCTTTCGCAGGATCTCCAACGCGGCTTCCGTTGCCAGCGGATGCACCGACGCCGCCATCACCGCCGGTGCGCGCTCCGGCAGTGCCACCACCGGTCTTGGCCCGCGCAGCCGCCGCCCGCTTTGCGATACCTCTTGCGCCCCCAATAAGGCGGCGACAATAACCAGCACTAACGGCACGCGCAGCTTCATCATGATGCAGAGTATCGCACGATGCCAGAACGGGCCCCCCTCTCCGCGCCTATCCCTGTAGATGATCTTCTGGGCTATGCTGGGCGGCTTTGCCGGCGCTCCCCTCGGCGCCGTCGTTGGACTGGTGATGGCCTATCTGCTGCTGATGCTCGCCGGCGTCAGCGAAATGGAGGGCCGCCGCGGTTTGCTGGCGGGCATCTACGGCATCGTCCCGGGCCTGATCCTCGGTTTCATCGCGGGCTTTCAGATCACCCTCTGGCTGTTGACCCGCTATACCACCTGGCGCCAACTTATCGCCGGCGGGGCGGCCGCGCTCCTGTTCGCCCTGCTGCTGGGTGTAGCCGGCTTTGTCATGGGCTACCACTGGGCCGAAGCCCGCGGCGTTTCTAATTACGCCGGTGAGCGCGGCGCCTGGGCGTTGTTCTACGTATCGCTGCCCGCTGCTGCCGTTGGTGGGATCGCGGGCTTCCTGCTCGGCCGCATGGCGTGAGCCTACTTGCCGCCCGCCGCCGATGCCGCTGCCGGAGCCGTTGCCTGCGCGGTCTGGCCCCGCTGGTCCTGCTCCCGCCAAGCCCGCTGGTCGCTCGCCTTCTGCGACATCAGTGATCGCAGCCCCAGCAATCGTTCCAGCACGCCCAACCAGAACGGAGCCCCCAAACTCACCATCATCCAGGTGGCAAACACACCGCCCAGGTTCACGCCCTGGTCAAAGAGCCGCTTGCCGGAGTTGAAGTCGCCGAACAAGCCCATATGCAGCAACTTCTTTTCGGCATCCGCAATCGCCGTCCCGGCCTGCGCCGCGTTCACATCGGTTGCCGCATCCACCAGAATCCGCAGCGCTCCCTGGTCCGCCGACAACCGCGTCAGCATCGCCATCGAATCCACCGGATACAGATACAGGAACACCGCGCTGAAGAACGCCGCCACCAGTTTGCCGGAATACCGGGCGTTATCTTCCACACGATCCATCACGTTATCGAACTGCGGAAACAGCCGCGACGCCAGCCGCGAGGCCGCCTTCTGCAGCGCCTTCGTTCGCCACGCCTGCGCGGGCAGCGAAGGCTCCTCCACTTCTATCCGCAGCATCTCCTTCTCGACATTCGCCAGCATTTCCTGCGCGGCCTCCACCACCGGCAGGCTCCGGATCTGCTCCTTCACCTTCTCCCGTTCCGCCCGGCTCCGGGCGTCACTGCCGGTTCCGGCCGCGGCCAGTGCTGCTTGCGCCTTCTGCAAGGATTCCGCCTCTTCGGCCGTCATCGGTATACCCAGCGCGCGGATGGCCGCCTCACAACCGTCGCTCGCCTGCCGCAGTATCATCAGCGCCAGTTCTTCCCGGGTCACGGTCTCGTTCGCGCAACTGCGGATCCAGCGCAGAATGCCGGGGAGCCATGGTATGTTCCAGCGCCGCACCAGCAGTTCCAGCTTCCCGAACGGCTTCACGGTCGGATCCCGCAGAATGTCCTTCGCCAGGGACTGGCCGTCCGTCAACCCCATGCCCGAGATCGTTGCCAGCATCGCTCCCAGGCCGTTCTCCAGGTGTCGTGCCCGCGACGCGATTGCCGCCAGCCATGCCCCCGCCGCCGTGGCGATCATTGTCGACAGCACGATCATCGCCAGCGCATATCCAATCAGCACGTCGAGATAACGGAGAAAATCCATGCGCGCTTCCTTCCCCTGCGTTCCGCTTTTTCCGGTTCGCCATACGATATCAAACGCCGGACCAGTATGATGGTTGCCTGAACGTATGCGTGCGCTCCTTGCTTTCTCCCTCCTGCTGACCCCTGCCTTCGCGCAACATGAGAACGTTGCCCGCGGCCGCACCCTCTTTGTGAAGCACTGTTCCGCCTGCCATGGCGATAACGCCAAGGGAGGCCGTGCGTCGGACCTCACCACGGGCCAGTTCAAGCACGGCTCTTCCGACGAAGCCGTGGCGCGCAACATCCGCCAGGGTATCCCCGGCACGCAGATGCCCCCTATCCGTGTCGAACAGGACGAGGCGCTCGCCATCGTCGCCTTCCTGCGCTCCACCAGCGCCAAGGTCGAACCCGTGCCCGGTGACCCTCAGAAGGGCAGGGAAGTCTTCTTCGCGTCCTGCTCGAAGTGCCATATGTTCTCCGGCCACGGCGGGCGCCTGGGCGCCGACCTCACCGCCGTTCGCAACCGGCGCCAGCCCTCGCAGGTTCGCAAGGCGCTGGAACAACCGTTGAAGTTCGTCAGCGTCAATGGACGCAAGGGCATCGTCCGCCATGAGGACACCTTCACGCTGCTCTATATGGATGAGGCCGAAGCTCTCCATTCCGTCGATAAGGCCACCGCGCAGGTAACCCGCACCGAAGCCGCGCACCCCGCCATCCCCGACGATGCCATGGCCTTTGTCTTTAAACACGAACCGCTGCCACCCCCCGCCTGGAAGCCTTCGGCCGACCTCAACGTCAGCTACCAGCGCCTGCTCAACGCCGCCAAGGAGCCGCAGAACTGGCTTCACTATTGGGGCAACTACGCGGGCACCCATCATTCGCCGCTCACCCAACTGACGCCCGCCAACACCGGCCAATTGAAGAACCTCTGGACCTTCCAGCAGGGCGGCCAGACCGTCGAGACTTCCCCCCTCGTCGTCGATGGCTGGATGTTCATCACCGGCCCGTTGAACAACGCCGCCGCCCTCGATGCACGCACCGGCGCCCCGCTCTGGCGCTACACGCGCCGTCTGCCCGAAGTGGCCTCCCACTGCACCGTCATGACCAATCGCGGCTTCGCCATGCTGGGCGACCGTCTGTACATGGCCACCCTCGATTCGCACCTGGTCGCACTCGATGCCAAGACCGGCAACGTCATCTGGGAAACCGAAGTGGCCGACTATCGCAAAGGCTTCTCCATCACCCATGCCCCGCTGGCTGTCGATAACATGATTCTGATTGGGCTTACGGCGGGCGAATGCGCGCTCACCGGCGCGCTGGACGCCTACGATGCCACCACCGGAAAACGCCTGTGGCGTACCTATTCCGTGGCTCAACCCGGCGACCCCAACCGCGCCTCGTGGAGTCCCGCCCGCTCGGCCGACTTCGGCGGCTCCCCCACCTGGATGACCGGCACCTATGATCCCGAGACCGACACCGTCTACTGGATGACCGGCAATCCCGGGCCCGACTACGATGGCTCGGTCCGCGGCGGTGACAATCTCTACTCCAACTGTGTGCTCGCGCTCGACCGCAAGACCGGCAAGATCAAGTGGTACTTCCAATACACGCCGCACGATGTCCATGACTGGGATGCCAACGAAACGCCGGTGCTGATCGACGGCGTGGTACGCGGGCAGAAGCGCAAACTGCTGGTCAGCGCCCAGCGAAATGCGTTCTATTATGTCCTCGACCGCACTACCGGCGAGTTCCTCTCGGGCCGGGCCTTTGCCCGCCAGACGTGGGCCAAGGGGCTGGATGACAAGGGCCGCCCCATTGTTCTGCCGAACACCACCCCCACTACCGAGGGTAACTACGTCTGCCCCGATGCCGCCGGCTCCACCAATTGGGGTGCGCCATCCTACGATCCTTCCACTAACTTCTTCTTAGTCTCCGTACGTGATGCCTGCGCCACTTACTTCGCCGTGACCAAGATTCCTGTCCCTGGGGAAGGCTTCACCGGCGGCGGGCAGGAACTGGATCCTAAGATCGGTACGCCTGGATCGATTCGCGCGCTGGATGCACTTACAGGGCAGCAGAAATGGGACTTCCCCATCCATAGCGGGCACTCCGCTCCGGGCGTTCTCTCCACCGCCGGCGGCGTGACGTTTGCCGGATCTCACGACGGCTATCTCCTTGCCCTGGATACCCGCACCGGCAAACTCCTCTGGCGGTACAACACCGGCGCGCAATTGATCAGTAAGCCCGTAACCTACCAGGTGAACGGACGTCAGCACGTTGCCATCGCCAGCCAGAGCGCGATCTTCGTGTTCGGCATGTAGAGATCCATGCGAGGCCAGATACCCCGTTTCACTGGAATGTGTAAAGTGACACCTTCAACTCCAGTAAACACTGGAATTGACGAAAAAGTCGATGTTACGATAACGGCGCGGCGGGTCTTCGCTTGGGTACGCCGTGTCTGGGTCTTTTTCATAACAGATCGTGAGGTTAGCCGCCAATATGTCCACTGGTTTCCGCCAAACGGATGAGCGTTCCTTGTCCGATATTCTCATTCGACACGAAACCGAGATTGCAAGCGCCTGGATCTCTGAGCAAGCATCTCTCATTTCGCACCGTCCCGATCTTCTGACTGAAACGGAGCTTCGCCAGCAGTCCCGGGCGTTGCTTTCCGAGATTACCAGCGCCGCGCGGATGGATCCGTCTTTGAACCTCGCCAACTCCGCCTGGAAGGCTACCCGCGACCTGCTCTCGGAGATATCCCGGAGCCGAGCCCTCGCGGGCTTTTCCCCAGCCGAAACCGCCAGTTTTGTCTTCTCCTTGCGCGGTGCGCTGATGGATCGCCTTCAAACGGTGTATGAAGAGGATGCCCGCTCGCTGGCCGCGGCTATGCGATCGTGCAGCACTTTCGTCGACCAGCTGGGCCTGGTCACCACCAGCACCGTGCTGAAGACCCGCGAAGAACTCATCAAAAAACAGCAGGAAGAAATGCTGGAGCTGTCCACTCCGGTGGTGCGGCTGTTTGACGGCGTCCTTTGTCTGCCGCTCATCGGCACGCTCGACAGCGCTCGCACCCAGGTGGTGATGGAAAGCCTGTTGCAGAAGATCGTGGAGACCGGCTCCACCATCGCCATCATCGATATCACCGGGGTTCCCACGGTCGACACCCTCGTCGCCCAGCACCTGCTCAAGACCGTCTCCGCCGCCCGCCTTATGGGCGCCGAATGCATCGTCAGTGGGATTCGCCCCCAGATTGCGCAGACCATCGTGCACCTCGGTGTCGAACTGCATAACGTCGCCACCAAGGCCACCCTGGCCGATGCCCTGGCGCTTGCCATGCAAAAGCGCGGACTCACCATCCAGCGCGTCAACAAGCAGGCCTGACGGTCATGGAACGTATCCCCATTCTCAAGCAGGGGGATTTGCTGCTGGTATCCGTCCAGGTCGATATGCATGACCAGCTTGCCCTGAACCTGCAGGATGATCTGACGCAGCGCATCGTCCGTGATAATGCCCGCGGCGTCCTCATCGACATCTCCGCGCTCGACATGGTGGATTCCTTCATCGGACGTGTGCTGGACAACATCGCTACCATGTCTCGTATCCTGGATGCCGAAACGGTGGTTGTTGGCATCCAGCCGGCCGTCGCTATCACGCTCGTCGAACTGGGAATCACTCTTCCCAATATTCGCACCGCATTGAACATCGAAAGCGGCATTGCTCTGCTGCGCCGCCTGCTTCCAACGCCGGATGGGGACGCCGATGACCAAAGCTGACACGCTGCCGATCCACACGGAGGAGGATATCGTGCGCGTCCGCCAGATGACCCGCTCCCTGGCACAGCAATCTGGGTTGAACCTCGTCGATCAGACCAAGATAGTCACCGCCGCCAGTGAACTGGCTCGCAACACGCTGGTGTATGGCGGTGGCGGACACGTCATACTCGAACGTCTGCAGGATGCCGGCCGCGCCGGGCTCCGCTTAACTTTCGAAGACCAGGGGCCTGGCATCGCCGACATCGAACTGGCGTTGCGCGACGGCTACACCTCCGGCAAGGGTCTTGGACTCGGACTGAGCGGCGCCAAGCGCCTCTCCAACGAGTTCCACATCGACTCGCGCGTTGGCGAAGGTACTACCGTGTCGATCATCAAGTGGAAGTCATGAAGGTAGCCGCCGAAGTCGCCATCACCGAACCCACCCACGTTGCCGAGGCACGCCGCGTCTCCCTGCGCCTTGCCAAACACTTGGAGTTCGACGATGACGTGCAGGCCCGCCTAGCCGTCGTCGTAACGGAGATCGCCACCAATGTTCTCAAGCATGCGGGCAGGGGCAAAGTGCTGGTCTCCCCGGTTTGCCACGACCACCGTGCGGCGCTGGATGTGTATGGCTTTGATGCCGGCCCCGGCATACCCAACCTCATGGCCTGCCTGCGTGACGGCTATTCCACCGCCGGCAGCTCCGGCACCGGACTGGGCGCCATTGCCCGCATGTCGGACGACTGGGACGTATTCACCGGACCGCAAAGCGGCACCGTGATTCGCGCTCGCTGCGGCCCGAAGGCAGCCGCCCCGCGCACCCCTTCGCTCGAAGTCGGTGGAATCACCCTCCCCATGAATGGCGATCCCGATTCCGGCGATAGCTGGGTCGTCCGCAGCCACTCGCCGGATTCGCTCAGCATGCTCATGGTGGATGGGCTCGGTCACGGCTATGGCGCTGCTCAGGCGGCAAACGCCGCCGTAGATATCTTTCTGCGCAAGCCGGCTCTTTCCGGAGTGGCGCTGATGGAGGAACTGCACGCCGGATTGCGAACCACCCGCGGCGCGGCTGTGGCTAGTGTGGAAGCCAGCCTGTCTGCCGGTACGCTGCAATTCACGGGGGTTGGCAATATCTCCGGCGTCGTGCATGACGGCTCCGCCGCCGCGCAGCACCTGGTCTCCATGAACGGAATCGTCGGCCACAGGTTAAGCAAGCTTCGCGAGTTCTCTTATCCCTGGACGGCTGGTTCTGTCCTGGTTCTGCATTCCGACGGCCTGCGCAATCGCTGGACCCTCGGCAGCTATCCCGGCCTGCAGGCCCGCAGTGCCGCTCTCATTGCCGGCGTCCTCATGCGCGACCACAGCCGCGGTACCGACGACAGTTCCGTCGCGGTGGCCGTACAGCGGAGTTCTCATGTCTCCTGACCCCATGCGTGAACCCGTCGACGCCGTCTACCTGGCACTGGAAGAAGCGCGCCGCCAGGTGGACCAACTGCAGCAGGAGTTGGAGGAGACCAACCGCGGCGTACTCGCTCTTTATGCCGAACTGGACGACCGTGCGCTCAAACTCAAGCGCGCCGACGAGTTGAAGTCCAAGTTTCTCTCCTACGCCAGCCACGAACTGCGAACGCCGCTCAACGGCGTCATCGGCCTTGCCCGCCTGCTGCTGGCGCGCCAACCGCAGGGCGAAGAGCGCAAGCAGACCGAGTTCATCCTCCGCGCCGCCCAGGAGATGCGCGAGATGGTGGACGACCTGCTCGACTTGGCTAAGGTGGAGGCCGGCAAGATCACCATCCACGCCAGCGAAGTCGGTCTGGAACTGATCTTCGGTGCGCTCCGCGGCATGTTCCGCCCGCTTGCCAGCTCCGGCAGTGTCGAACTGCATTTCGAGGACACCTCGGCCATCCCACTCATCTACACCGATGAAAGCAAGGTCGTCCAGATCCTCCGCAACTTCATCTCGAACGCGCTCAAGTTCACCGAACAGGGCGAGATTCGTGTCTGGTCCGAACTCGGCCCAGGCAATAGCGTGCGCATTTCGGTGCAGGACACGGGCATCGGCATTCCTTTGGAACACCAGGGGCGCGTCTTCGAGGAGTTCTCCCAGGTCGATAATCCGCTGCAGAAGCGAGCCAAGGGCACGGGTCTCGGTCTGCCGCTGTGCAAGAAACTCGCCGAGGTGCTCGGCGGCCATGTCGAACTGCGGAGCACGCCCGGCGTTGGTTCCACCCTCACGCTCGTCCTGCCCATCGTCTACCACCCCTCCTCCGCCTCGGAGCCGCAGCCGATGCCCATCCGCGGATTCACCATCCTGCATGTGGAAGGCGGCGTCATTGACCGCTACCTGGTCCAGCAATTGCTGCGTTCCGACCGCCATCTAACCGTGATGTACGCCGTCGATGGCGTGAACGCGCTCGAAACCGTACGCGTGCGGCGCCCCGACCTCATCCTGCTCGACAGCAACGTGATGCGCATAAGTGCCGCCGATTTCCTGCAGGCCTTGGACGAGGCCACCGGTGCGAATCTGCCGCCCGTGCCCGTTGTCGTCCTCACTCCCAGCTACCTGGAGACCTACCAGGATGCCCTGGTTCGAAGCCGCAGTCTTGCGATCCTCTCCAAGGACGACCTTGCCGAGATAGCCGCGCTAACTATTGATCCAGGCCCGCCGGTGCGCGTCTCCCTGGAAAAGTCGAGGTGACGTATCCCGTGGAAGCGCCTCTCATTCTCAATGTCGATGACAACGACATCAATCGCTACGTGCGCAGCCAGCATCTGGCCGCGGCGGGGTTCCGCTCTCTGGAAGCCACCACTGTGCGACAGGCCATGGAATGCGCGCTCCAGAAACGGCCCGACCTCGTCCTGCTGGATGTCAACCTGCCCGATGGCGACGGCATCGACCTTTGCCGCTGCCTGAAGAGTGACGCCCGCCTGCAGGGCACCATGGTGCTGCAGATCTCGGCATCGGCCATTGGCATTGCTGATGCGGTTCGCGGATTGGAAGGTGGCGCGGATGGCTACCTTGTGGAACCCGTCGAGGGGGAACTGCTCATCGCACACGTCCGCTCCCTGTTGCGGCTGCGCGACTCCGAACAGGCGCTGCAGAAGAGCGAAGATCGACTGCGCCTGGCCTTGGGCGCGGCCCATATGGGCACCTATGAGTGGGATCTCCCCTCGAATCGCGTCAGTTGGGGCGGCGCCCATCATGAACTGTTCGGCATCACACCAGAGCAGTTTGAAGGAACATTGGAGGCCGTGCTGGCCCTGGTCCATCCCGAGGACCGGGCATCTCTGCTCGAAAGGGCGACCAGCGCCTCCACCGGATTTCAGCACGAGTTCCGCATCATCCGCCCGGATGGCGCGCTACGCTGGATCTGGACGCAGGGCAACATGGTCTCCACTGACGGCTATCCCGAACGGCTGGTGGGTGTCGTTCTCGATATCACCGAGCGGCGGCGTACCGAAGAAGCCCTGCGCGCCAGCGAGGCCCGCCTGCAACTGGCGATTGACGCCGCCGGTATGGGCTTCTGGGAGCGCGACCTGGCCACCGACGAAGTCATCTCCGGCGGCCACCACGATACGCTGCTGGGCCTTGCGCCCGGCACCTTCCAGGGCACCTATGCCGCCTTCCTTGCCCGACTGCATCCGGAAGACCGCGCCGCCGTCGAAGCGCAGATCGCGGATAGCGTCGCCACCGGGCAGCCCTACCGCGCTGAGTTTCGCGTCGTCAGTCCCACCGCCGAAACCCGCTGGATCCGCATGCACGGCAATCTGCTTCGTAGCCGCCCCACGCCGAACACCCACATGGCCGGCGTCTTCTATGACATCACCGAACGCAAATGGGCCGAGCAGGCGCTGGAGCAAGCCATTGGAGACCTGCAGCAGTTTGCCTTCGCCGCCGCGCATGACCTGCAGGCGCCCATCCGCACCGTTCGTGTGTTCGCCCAACTGCTGCAATCGAAGTTGCGGGGCCAGCCAGGCGCGTCCGTGGCTGAGTATATCGAGAATATCCTCGCCGGCACGGCTCGCATGCAGGACCTGGTGGACAGCCTGCTCGCCTACGCCCGTGCCGCGCAATCGCCTGTCGACGTGCGTTCGAATGCATCGCTGGAAGACGCACTGGCGCAGGCGCTCACCGGTTTGCAGGGGCCCTTGCAGGAAGCTGCGGGCATGGTTGACGTCGACTCGCTACCTTCCATTCCCATCTGGCAGGACCAGATAACACAGGTGTTTCAGAACCTGGTAGCGAATGCCATAAACTACCGGCGCCCGGGAGTGCCTCCACGTATTCATGTTTCGGCCGAACGCGAAGGCCGCACTTGGGTGGTCAGCGTGCGCGACAACGGCCAGGGCTTCGATCCGAAACACGCCGAAGAGATTTTCGGCGTTCTGAAGCGGCTCCATGGCGGCGAAGTGCCCGGCTCCGGGCTTGGATTGGCCATCTGCCGCCGCATCATCGAACGCCACGGCGGTCATATTTGGGCCGAGTCGGAACCGGGCCGAGGCTCCATCTTTCGCTTCCGCTTACCTGTCGCCCTCGCCGCTGCGCCGTAGCTTAGCGGCTCCTTCTCAGGACTTCTTCTTTCGGCAGCAGCAGCACCCGCACGCGCTGATCACGCCACGCCACGAATACCGCGTCTTGCGTCACCGCGATCTTCGGAAATCCGGAAGCCCGTCCCAGCGGCACCTTTGCCGCCACGAAAGACGGCAGCGCATCGCCTGCATGGGTCAGCCGGCGCAACCGCAGTTCCACTCCATCGCCCTGACGTTCCAGCCACGCCAACAGATAGCTGGCGCCATCAAACGCCGCGATCACGGGACGGCCCAGCGGACTGCCGTCATCAATGCTCACCGGTGCTTGGAACTGCTCGCCCTGGTTTGCCGACAACGCCGCCTGCACCTTGGCGACACCTCCGGCACGCGTCGTCCAGGTCACGGCGACGCGCTCGTCCCGCGCTACCAGCGATGGGCCGTCGGTAGGGCAGCCGTTGATCTTCCAGTTGTCGGCATGCACGGTGCGCGGCTCACTCCATTTGCCATTCACGTTTCGCAGAACGGAGATATCCCGCACCTCGCCGCGATGGTCGCGATACGCCACCACCCAGCCATCCCGCGTCCGGCCCGTCGCCGTGGGGCAGCAGGAACAGACATCGGCGTCGATCTCCTCGTCGCCCACGGGCTTGCCGCCATTGCCAAAGCGAAGGAAACGCAGAGTCTTGCGATGATCGTGATCACCGTTGCCGTGCGCCGCGCCATGGCCGCTATGGGCGGGTGGCGACAGGTAGGCCGCATAGCCGGTGCCGGGCGCAAACGACAGGAAGCCTGCGTAGTCCTGCTGTTCGTCTAAGCTCATGCCGTGCACCTGCTGCCAGGAGCCGGTCTTCGGATCGCGCCGCGTCACGCGAATTCCATAGCCGTACTTGTTCTCCGGAGCCGAGCGCGTCAACCAGTGTGCCAGCATCGAACCATCGGGCAGCACGTTGAGCGACCCGAAGTCCGCCCAGTTGGCGAACCAATCGTTGCCCTTCGTGATGGTCTCCGGCGCGCTCCAGGCCTTGCCCATCCAGCGTGAGAAGCGTAGCGCGTGACCCTCCGCGCCAAGCGTGTCACTCCATGCAAGCAGTATGTTGCCATTTTGGTCTTGAGTGAAAAACGGCATGCCGCTCTCGGCAGCCGCGGGTGGATCAATCCGGCGTGTCTCGGCCAGAAGCAGCGGTGTCGCCTCGGTACCGGACAACAGGCGCAACAGCAGCGGAAAGCTGAAGGTGAGGTGCAGAAGATTTGCCAGTAGCCGCCGCAAGTCTTCTCATCTTACACCGGCGTTGCTCATTCGCCGGCAGTCAATTTGTCGCAGGTCCGGTGCCGGACAGACGGGCCATCAGCCAACTACGCGCAAACTGCCAGTCGCGTTTCGCGGTGGCTGGCGAAACGCCCAGAACCTCCGCCGCCTCCGGTTCGGTAAGCCCCGCCAGATAACGTAACTCGACAACCCGCGCGCAGCGTTCATCCAGCGCTTCCAACTCCTCCAGTGCCTGCTCCAGATCGAGCAACTCCATCTCTGCCGCCGGCACTCCCTGATCGGCATCCAATAGCGTCACTCGCACTCGTTCGCCCTGCCGCTTCTCGGCCTTCCGTGCACGGGCCGCGCCGATCAGCAGGCGACGCAACTGGCGCGCTGCCACGGCGAAGAAATGCACCCGGTCCTGATAATCCACGTTCGCCTGTGAGAACAATCGCAGGTACAACTCATGCACCAGCGCCGTAGGTTCCAGCGTGCCGCCGGAGGCTTCTCTCCGCCACGCGTTGCTGGCCATGCGCCGTAGTTCCTGGTATGTTAATTCGATCAAACGGTCGCCTGCCGTGCGGTCGCCGGCCTTCCATGCGTGCAGCAGTTCGGTGATGGGTGCTTGATCCAAGTCTTTGCCAGGCTACAAAGATTTTTGAACCGATTCCAGTCCGCCGTGCGCTTGGCTTGTTGAGGAAGCAACATGAACCCCGAGCGGTTTCGACAAATCCGGCGTGTTTTCGAGGCGGCGCTGGACCTGCCCGCTGCGGCCCGTGACCTGTACCTGGCCGAAGCCTGCCATGGCGACCCGGAACTGGCCTAGGAAGTGGCGCGTCTGCTGGCCGCACACGGCCAGCCTACACGGCTGCCGGATCTGGCGCCGCCTGCCGAAGTGCGCATGGAGGGCCGGCGCCTGGGTGCCTACGAAATCCTCCGCCAGATCGGCCATGGCGGCATGGGTGTCGTTTACCTGGCCGTCCGTGCCGACCAGGCCTGGCGCAAGGTGGCCATCAAAGTCATTCGGCCGGAGGCCGCCTCGCCGGAGACCGTCGCCCGCTTCCAGTGCGAGCGTGAGATTCTGGCATCGCTCGACCATCCCAACATTGCTGGCATTCTGGATGGGTGCCACCGACGAGGGCTGGCCCTACTTCGTGATGGAGTACGTTGCGGGCGAGCCGATTGACCGGTACTGTGATCGCAACCGGCTGCCCATCGAAGCCCGCTTGCTGCTGTTCGATCAGGTATGCGCCGCCGTACAGCATGCGCACACCCGGCAGGTGATCCACCGCGATCTCAAGCCCAACAACATCCTGGTAACGGCGGCCGGCGAAGTGAAGTTGCTCGATTTCGGCATCGCCCACAGCCAGGAAATGCCTCGGACGTTGACGCAGCGCGGGCATGCGCGCCATGACACCGGAATACGCCAGCCCGGAGCAGGTGCGCGGCGAGGCGGTCGGTGTTGCCAGCGATGTCTATTCTCTCGGCGTGGTGCTGTATGAATTGCTCACTGGCCACACGCCGCTGCGGCTCCATTCGCGGGTGTTTCACGAGATTGCCCGCGTGATATGCGAAGAATCACCTAAGCCGCCCAGCACCGCCGTTACCGATGTCCCGCCAGCCGCCGGCGATGGTTCCTCACCGGAAGCACTCGCCCGTCTGCGCGAAAGCTCGCTTGTGGAACTGCAGTCACGGCTGATGGGAGACCTGGATGATGTAGTTTTGAAAGCGTTGAAGCAGCCTGGAGCGCGCTACCTTTCGGCCGAGCAGTTTCGTCAGGACATCGAACGCTATCGAAATGGCCAACCGGTGATCGCCCGCGCCAACGCACTGGCGCCGAAACTACTGCGGGCTGCCGCCCGCCACAAAGCGCCCATCGGGGCGGGGTTGCTGCTTGCGGTGGCACTCGCTACCGGCGCGATTCGCATCAATACGGGTGCCATGCAGTGGGTGTCTGTCGCCGCCCTGCTCCTGGCGCTTCTGGCGCTCGCCACCAGCCAGCGCTGGGGCCGGGCCGCGGCGCGCCTCATCGTCTCCCATCAGTTTCTGGTGGCGCTGGGGTTCATCGTCGCCGGTTTTGCGCTGCTGGTGGCCTTCGAGCCGAAGCTGCAGACCCGGAACCTTGTGCGCTACGTCAATCTGGCCGCCATGGGCGTTGCGCTGGGCGCGCTTGCGTGGGCCGGCGCTCGGCGGGCGCATTGCTGGCGCAGTCTTCCCGGCGAAGCGCATGGCGCTACGTGGCCGCCACGCTTGCTGTTTTTCACCTTGCCTACTCGCTGTTCAGCCCCCGCACCGACTGGCTCAATACTCTGATCTGGACCTCTGTCGCGGTATGGGCCTACCTCGTCGTCGGGCGCCTGCAGATCCGGGAGCACGGCCTTCTCGCAGCGGGGTTCTGGATCCCATGGGGAAGCATCGAATCGTGGACCTGGCGTCATCCGCGGGAGTCCAGTCCGGAAGGCGCGCACCCTCCCGACTACTGGTTGCTTCGCATCGAAAGGCATACGGGAATCCCACTGTTCGACGTGATTCAGATGAAGGTGCTGGCATCGGCCCGTCCCGGGATTGAGGCGACAATGGCCCGCTATCTGGCCCACTGGCCCAGCGCCGATGCGAGCGCGCCACCGGAAGCGATGGCCGTCACCCGAAAGTCGTGACCGCCCTGCGCCCACTGCCCTACACTGAAGAGCGAAAGGCCCTGTCTTGCTACGTCTCTTCGTGGTCTTCTTACTCTGTCTGCCCGCCTCGGCCATCACTTTAATCGAAAACGGCAGGTCTTCTTACTCCATCGCTCTCGCCGCCGAGGCCTCGCCATCGGAACAACACGCCGCCAGCGAACTGCGCCGGTTCCTGCGCGAGATGTCCGGTGCCGAGTTGCCCATCGTCACTGCCGCTGGTGTCCCCTTGAAGGGCAACCTTATCCTGCTGGGCGATAGTTCCGCTTTGCGCGACGTGGATCACAACCTGCGGCCCGCTGCATTCGGGGCAGAAGGCTTTGTCCTCCGCACCAGCGGCCCGCATCTCATCATCGCCGGAGGCCGCCAGCGCGGCACTTTGTACGGGGTTTACACGTTTCTGGACAAGCTTGGGTGCCGCTGGTTCACGCCGGAGGTCAGCCGCATTCCCAAGCGCCCCACCATCCGCATCGACGCGCTCGCGGAAACTCACAAGCCCGCGTTTGAGTACCGTGAGCCATTCTTCACCGAAGCGTGGGACCGCGATTGGGCCGCCCGCAATCGCACCAACGGCGACCACACACGCCTGGACGACACCGTCGGCGGCAAACTGAAGTACTACCCCTTCGTTCACTCCTTCTACGAACTGCTGCCGCCAGACAAGTATTTCGCTGACCACCCGGAATACTACTCCCTCATCGATGGCAAGCGCCGCCACGAGCGCGGCCAGCTCTGCCTGACCAGCGCCGCGGTGCTGCGCATCGCAATAGAACGCGTCGAGCAGTGGATCAAGGAACACCCGGACGTCACCATCTTTTCGGTCTCGCAGAACGATTGGGAGGGCTGGTGCGAATGCGACCGCTGCCGCCGCGTGGAGCAGGAAGAAGGCGGCCAGCACTCCGGCCCCATCCTGCGATTCGTCAACGCCGTAGCCGAAGACATCGGCCGCCGCCATCCCGGCAAGCTCATCGACACGCTGGCCTACTGGTACACGGAGAATCCTCCCGCGAAGGCGCGGCCCGCCCCGAACGTGCGCATTCGCCTGTGCCCCATCGGCATCTGCACCTCACACAGCTTCGCGAAATGCCCACGCAGCGCCTACTTTTACAAGAATCTGCAAGCCTGGTCGAAGATCACCAACCAGCTCTACATCTGGCACTACAACACGAACTTCGCGCACTACCAGTTGCCGTTCCCTGACTTTGAAGAACTCGCGGCCGACATCCCCATCTACAAGCGCCAGGGTGTCGTCGGCCTGTTTATGCAAGGTGCCTACCCGACAGGCGGTGGCGGCGAACAGTCTGAACTACGCGCCTATGTGTTGGCACGCCAGTTGTGGGATGCGAGCACCGACGTGAACCGCACCGTCGACGAATTCCTGGAGGGTGTTTATGGCACTGCCGCGGCCAAGCCCATTCGCGAATACTACGACCTGCTGCACCAGCAAATGCGCCCACCCGACCGGCACCTGTCGATCTTCCAGGTACCCGATTACTCGCCCGGCTTCCGCCGCCAGGCCGTCGCGTTGTTTGACAAGGCCGAGGCGGCGGCGCCGGACGAAGCCACGCGCCGCCGCGTCCGGAAGGCTCGCCTGCCCATCGAATACTACAACCTTATTCGCGACTCCCGTTACACCGTCCGTGATGGCTTCTACACGCCAACGAACATCGAAGGACTGGTCGCCCGCGCTCGCGATCTCTATTCCCGCATGCGTACCTTCGGCATCCAGAGCATCCACGAGGGCGTGGACTTGAAGGTGGATGAGGAGCGGCTGTCGCAGATCCAGCCCCTGCGCGCCGTGACGCTTCGAAACGACGGCTGGCTGGTCAGCATCGTACCGGCGCTCAATGCACGCGCCGTGCGGCTGACAGCAAAGGGCAAGGATCTGCTGCGCGGCTTCATACCCGGCGAACGCGGCTATCCGGCCCTCGGCGGCGTGGTCGCAACGGCACATCCCGATTACCACGCCCGCGCCTGGGAGGTGCAGTGGGAGATCGAATCGGACACTGCCACTACCGCCACCCTTACCGGCAAAGCCGCCAACGGCGCTACGCTGCGGCGTACCTTCGCACTGACCGCCGACGGGTTGCGCACCGTCACCTCGGTAACGAACACCACCTCCAACCCCCTACCCGTGGCCATCCAAGCCCGCGCGGAGTTCGGCGTCGATAACATTGACCGCGTCCAACTCCACGGCCGCACCTTGTACGACCCCGAGGATGAGCCGAACCAAACGGAGGCCTGGCTGGGCCCCGATCTACCGGCTTCTCCCTGGCGGCTCAGTTCCGGAGGCGCCATCTCCTTTGACCGGCCTCAGGTCAGCCGCGGCTTCGCCAACTGGAGCGCCAAGGCGATTCCCGGAGCAACGCTGGGTGTGTGGTCACCGGAACGCACGTTGGCCGCGGGGGAATCACTGTCGATTGCCGTTAGCATCCAGCGCTAAGCAGCGCGTCAGAAGCGGTAGAGCATCTCGATGTAGCCGAACGCGCCGTTCTTCCCTTTGGGGTAGATGGTCCGCATGGCTGCCAAGCCTTGCGCGAAACCGTAGTAGCCGGTAAGGGTGACGTGGGGGTTCATGCGGTACTCGATGCTGGTGTCATAGAGATTGGCAAGCGAGCGCGCGGCGCTGGTGGCGCGGCCGACGTAGCCGAAGGTCCACGGTTGAAAGACGCCGCCGCCCAGATACCAAAGATCGTTCCGGTTGCTCAGACGCAACGCGTGGAACTCGCTGGAGACGGTCACCTTCGCGTGCGGCCGCAGCACAAGACTGCCGAACGTATCGCGGTTGTTGATCAGGTTGAAGAACGGAAAGCGGGCGAAGGGCCGTGGCGTCGGCATCACCTGGAAGAAGGTGTTGTGAGTGCCGTCGGCGGGGTTGCCGTCACCGGAGCCATCGTAGAACCCGGCGCGGAACCACGGCTTCAGCTTAGCGAATGCCTTCGGCTGGATGCCGCCTTCGATGGACACAGCATGGGCCGAGTGATCGAGCCGTCCCCATCGGCCGGTCTGCACGGTTCCCCAGAGCATGACGTCGTAGACCGCTGCCTTGGAATCGATGGCGTGCAGCGTGTGCCCGCCGAAGGTGGCAATGCGCAGGTTGCCCATGTCTAGCTGACGAACGGGCAACGTACGGTTGTCCGTCTTCAGCACCTTGCGCCAGTCATGGTAATGCAGCGCCAGAACACGCGTGTCCGCGGCATGGCGGCCCTTCCCCCACGGCCGCGTGTAGGACGCATAGCCGAATGCCGCCTCATTCTGTCCCCAGCCATCGGTTTGGAAGACGCCGCGGGTGGGAATGGCGCCGACGAACGTGAAGTTGCCGGTGGGCTTTGCGTAGCTGTAGTGAACCCCGTCGAAGCTGCGGCCGACGTGGGCCCAGCCGAAGTGCCCCAGCAGCCGCATATTGATGCGATCGCGCTTCAGTGCGGCGAGTGTGGTGCTCTTGGGCGTGGTTTCGGAGCCGTCCAGAAACTCAAAACGGCCGAGCTTCAACATGTGGCTGCGGTTGCCGCCCAGGCCGTTGAAACGCAGAAACGCCTGTTTCGCGAAGACGCCGGCAGCGTTCCGCTTACGATCGTTCGC
>JAEUQF010000017.1 GCA_016789745.1 Bryobacterales bacterium | reverse complement strand
GGGCACCCTCCTCGCCGCTGCCGACGCTCGCCACGAAAACACCCGCGACCTGCCCGGCCGCATCTCCCTCGTCCTCCGCCGCAGCTTCGATCGCGGCAAGACCTGGACCCCCATCCAAACCATCCGCGGCGTCCCCGAAGGCGGCGTCGGCGACCCCTCCTTCCTCCTCGATCCGCGCTCCGGCCGCATCTGGTGCTTCCATGCCTACGGTCCACCCGGTATCGGCTTCCCCACCGCCAAACCCGGCGCCACCACCGGCCCTACCACGCTCCAAGTCCACGCCATTCATAGCGATGACGACGGTGCCTCCTGGTCCCAACCCATCGATCTCACCCCGCAAATCAAGGACCCCGCCTGGCAGGCCGTCTTCGTCACCTCCGGCACGCACGTCGCCATCAGCTCCGGACGCTTCCTGCTCCCGTTAGTGGTCCGCGACGGCCAGGGCATCATGTCCGCCCGCAACGCCTACAGCGACGACCGCGGCACCACCTGGAAGACCGGCCCCGCCATTGGCCCCGAAACCGACGAAAGCCACACTGTCGAACTCCCCGGCGGCGTCATCCTTCAGAACATGCGCAAGGGCCTCGTCCGCGCCATCGCCCGCTCCACCGACGGCGGCATTTCCTTCGGTCCCGTCGAAAACGACCCAGCCCTCACCGATCCCAAGTGCAACGCCGGCATCACCCGCTATCGCCGCGGCAAACAGGACCTGTTGCTATTCACCAACGCCGCCTCCACCAAACGCGAGAACCTCACCATCAAAATCAGCCGGGACCACGGCCGCACCTGGAGCCAGGGCCGCTCTCTCCACCCCGGCCCCGCGGCCTACTCCACCGTCATCCCCCTCCGCGACGGCACCATCGCCGTCCTCTACGAACGCGGCACGCAGCACGCCGTCGAAAAGATCACCTTCGCCCGCTTCCCCCTCGCCTGGGCCGAACAGCCCTGACGGTAGTCGAATCTTTTTCTGAAGAAAGTTGTTCCAACGTGTATCCGCCCCTGTCTTACTCAACAAGACCGGCGCATTCCCCGCAGCGCCGGTGCTGCTTACCAACTGAGGAGCAACTTCATGATTATGTCCACCGGACGGCCCACCCGTCTCGCCGTCCTGGCCCTCGCCCTCGCGGCTTTACCCGCCGCGGCGCAGGTCACCCTCTACGGCACCCTCGCCAACTTCGATGTCGTCAATGACACCGGCAGCCCCGTCCACGGCCTCGAAATCGAGTTCCACGGCGCCTCCAATATCTACAGCTACTACAACTCCAACCGCTACGGCGCTCCCCAGGTCGTCCCATTCCCCAACGGCGGCGGCGTCTATGTGCGCTGGATGTCTCCCTACGACGCCAATCGCGGCATCTTCGTCACCGCCACTCCCGCCGCCACCAAGCCCACTGTCCTCACCGGACACCAGTGCATCATCGGCACCCAGGGCTATGCCACCAGCGGCTGCGAGCACTTCGGCATCTCCGTCGTCGGTAACGCCAGCCGCACTATCTACCGCTGGCTCATCGCCGACCCCGCCAATCCCGGCAAACTCATACCCCGTAACTCCACCGTCGCCATCCCCGCCCCCATCTGGTCCGTCCAACCTCCCGCCCGCCCCGCCGATCCCCCCATCGTGCAGGCCGACGTCGATCCGCCCGTCCCGCCCGCTCCCGCCAAGCGCTTCGGCGACGCCCAATGGATGAAGACTTATAAAACCGAAAACCGCCGCCAGGTCATCCTCGAAGAACTCGTTGCCGACGACCCGGTCGTCCCCGAAGATCCGGCCGAAATCGAAACCGAATGGGAACTGCTCCAGAATGATGCGGCCGACATCGGTGGCGGCGGCAAACGCAAGCGCAAGCGCGGCGCCCTTGGCGGTGGCAACAAAGCCGTGGTCCGCCGCTTCGAACTCTACAAATTCACCGGCACCTACGATCCCATCACCAACCAGGCCATCTGCCTCGACGGTCTCTGTAATGCCCCCGACCCCACCGAAGTCGGCGACTTCATCGGCGCCCAGAACGCCGCCGCCAATCTCAACGGCCCCGATTTCTACCCAGTCACCGTCACCATCGCCGGCGACGGCCAGGTGGAAGACAGCGCCCGCGCCATCCGCTGCCCCGGCACCTGCTCGCTCAACGTAAAGGCCGGCGACCCCATCACCCTCACCGCCCGCAACGGCAAGGGCACCTTCTCCGGCTGGACCGGCCCCTGCGCCGGCAGCAACAGCCTTACCTGCACCTTCACCGTCAACTCCGACGCCCCCATCACCGCCACCTTCAAATCCTCTTACAAGCTGGTTCTGAAGACCAACGGCAGCGGCACCGCCTCCAGCAACCCCGCTGGCTCCACGTTCCTGCAGGGCACGCCCGTCACCGTCACAGCCAACCCCGCCGCGGGCGCAACCTGGAAGGGCTGGACCGGTGGTGGCTGCTCCGGCCTCTCGCTCTCCTGCACCGTCACCATCAACGCCGATACCACCCTCACCGCCAACTTCCGCTAAACCCCACCGGCCCGCCGGGACGAAACTCCGGCGGGCCTTTTCTCTATACCCCAAACTGCCGCAGATGATGATCCAGATGCTTATACGTCAACTCCGCCCATTCCTCCGGCGTTAACGCCCCAAAGAAGGGATGCGGATGCGTCGTACAACCCGCCGCTCCGCCCTTCGCGAACCGCGCCACCAACTCCGTCAGCCGCTTCTTCTCCGCCTCCACGTTCCGGCTATCGTCAAACCGCAACTCCCGGGCCGTCGGAGCATTCTTCTTCATCGGCCGGTCATTCCCCAGCACCATCCCCTTCGCAATCCCGCCAAACAAATACCCAAACCACACCCGAGGCAGCTTCTTGTCGCCGGTAGCCATTTCCATCGCCGCAGCGCAATGCGCCGCCGCCTGCCCCGGACTCATCCGCCCCCACTGCCGCACACTCTCTGCCCGCAACGCCGCCACCCGTGCCGTGATCTCCGCTGCCGCACTTTCCTGAAAGAGACTCTTCATCGCCCCCAATTCTAAAACGCCCTCGCAAAAGAAGAAACGGCGGCCGAAGCCGCCGCCCTTCATTCTGTCTTCTGACTTCTGACTTCTGTCTTCTGTCTGCCGTCCTAGAACCGATCCAACTCCATCACCTTCGTCCACGCCTTCGCAAAGTCCCGCACGAACTTCTCCTTCCCATCGGCCGAAGCGTACACCTCCGCCACCGCCCGCAGTTCCGAGTTCGACCCGAACACCAGGTCCACCGGCGTCGCCGTCCACTTCACCTGCCCCGACTTCCGGTCCACACCTTCATACAGACCCTCCGCCGCAGCCTTCTTCCACTGCACCGACATATCCAGCAGGTTTGTGAAGAAGTCCGTCGTCAACACGCCCGGCTTGCTCGTGAACACGCCATGCCTGGCGTCCCCCGTGTTCGCCCCCAGCACCCGCAGACCACCCACCAGCACCGTCGTTTCCGGCACCGTCAACGTCAACAGGTTCGCCTTCTCCACCAGCATCTCCGCCGGCGACAGCGCCTGCCCCTTGCGGAAGTAGTTGCGGAAGGCATCCGCACCCGGCTCCAATACCCCGAACGACGCTACATCCGTCTGCGCCTGTGTCGCATCCACACGCCCCGGACGGAAAGGCACCTGCACCGGCACACCACCGTCCTTCGCCGCCTTCTCCACCGCCGCCGTGCCACCCAACACAATCAGGTCCGCCAGCGACACCTTCTTGCTGCCCTTGTTGAACTCCTGCTGAATGCCTTCCAGCTTCGCAATCACCGTCGCCAACTCCGCCGGATTGTTCGCTTCCCAATCCTTCTGCGGAGCCAGCCGTACCCGCGCGCCATTCGCGCCCCCACGCATATCGGTACCCCGGAACGATGCCGCCGAAGCCCAAGCCGTCCGCACCAGCTCTGGCACCGTCAATCCCGACGCCAGAATCTTCGCCTTCAACTGCGCAATATCCTTCGCATCTACCGGTGTGCCCGTCGCCTTCGGCAGCGGATCCTGCCAGATCAGATCTTCCTTCGGCACCTCCGCGCCCACATAGCGCGCCTTCGGACCCAGGTCCCGATGCGTCAGCTTAAACCACGCCTTCGCAAACGCCAGCCGGTACTCTTCCGGGTTGTCGCGGAACCGCATCGCAATCGCCCGGTAACTCGGATCCGCCTTCAACGCCAGATCTGTCGTGAACATCATCGGCGCATGCCGCTTCGAGGGATCGTGCGCGTCCGGTACCGTGTTCGCTGCCTTCCCATCTGCCGGCTTCCACTGCGTCGCACCTGCCGGACTCTTGGTCTGGTCCCACTCATACGCGAACAGGTTCGTCAGATACTCAGAGCCCCACTTGGTCGGCGTCGAGGTCCACGCGCCTTCCAAACCGCTGGTCACCGTGTTCACGCCGTGGCCCTTGCCGCACTTGTTCTCCCAACCCAGCCCCTGCTTCTCCACGCTCGCCGCCGCCGGCTCCGCGCCCACGCACTTGTCCGGAGCATGCGCCCCGTGCGCCTTCCCAAACGTGTGCCCGCCAGCGATGAGCGCCACCGTCTCTTCATCATTCATCGCCATCCGCCCAAACGTCTCGCGGATGTCACGCGCCGCCGCCAGCGGATCCGGCTTCCCGTTCGGCCCTTCCGGATTCACATAGATAAGACCCATCTGCACCGCCGCCAGCGGATTCTTCAACTTCCGGTCGCCGCTGTACCGTTCATCAGCGAGAAACTTCTTCTCTGGCCCCCAGAACACCAGTTCCGGCTCAAAGCTGTCCACACGCCCACCCGCGAATCCGAACGTCTGGAAGCCCATCGTCTCCAGCGCCACGTTCCCCGTCAGCACCATTAAGTCACCCCACGACAGCTTCTGCCCGTACTTCTGCTTAATCGGCCACAGCAGCCGCCGCGCCTTGTCCAGATTCGCGTTGTCCGGCCAGCTGTTCAGCGGATCAAAACGCATCTGCCCGCCGTCGGATCCACCCCGCCCATCCATCGTGCGATACGTCCCCGCGCTGTGCCACGCCATGCGGATGAACAGCGGCCCGTAGTTGCCGTAATCGGCCGGCCACCAGTCCTGCGACGTGGTCAGCACCTTTCGGATATCTTCCTTCACTACCTTCAAATCCAGGCTCGCGAACGCCTTGGCGTAGTTGAAGTCTTTCCCATACGGGTTCGACTCCACCGCGTTCTGCCGCAACGGCGTCAAATCAAGTTTCTCCGGCCACCAGAACTTGTCCGATTGCATTTGCTGCGCCGGCAACAGGACGGCACAAGCGAAGAGAAGCGACGAAAGGTTCTTCTTCATAAGTTCCAGCCTAAGGCGCCCTCTTGTATCGGTCAATGCGATAGAAGCTATGCATGCAATCGGATTTGCCTATGGTAGGCATTCTTCCCTATCATCCCTCCGCGCCATAATCAACGCATGCTCCCGCTGCTCGCTGTCCTCCTGGCCGCCTCCCTCGCGCCCGCCCAAACCGCCCTCTATCGCCTCCAATCCGCATCCACCCCCAGGCCATCCCAAGTCACCACCTTCACCCTCTCCGTCGGCCCCCAAGACCATAACCTCCGCTGGATCTCCCTTACCGCCACCAAGCAGAACGCCGACCGCTACACCCTCTGGATCCTCTCCGCCGGCGAGCCCACCCCTGCCAACGTCCAGCGTTATCTCTTCCAGGATTCGCGCCTGCCTCGTCCCCGCGAATATCGTCACGCCCTCACGCACGCCGCCATCCTTCCCACCCACGGCCTCTGGGAGCAACTCCAACTCCCCCTCCTCCACCTCCCGCCCGTCCTGCATTACCTCGGCCACGACTATCACCGCGACCGCATCCAACCGCTCGCCTCTCTCACACCGCCCACCGGCATCGAAACCATCGACCTTCGCCCCGACCTGCTCATCGGCCCCGCCAGCAACACCCGCCAGAAAGACGAAACCCGCCGCTACGACGGCTCTGACTACGAACTCATCCCGCTTACCGCCGCCGACTACCGCCTCATGCGCGATGTCGGCATCACCTGCGTGAAAGCCGACGCCACCCAATGGCAATGGCCCGATGAACTCGGCCTCTACTTCTGGGGACCCATCGCCGCGCTCCCATTCCCCGAAGCTCTCTACCGCTCCAACTACCTCGGCCCCGCGCTCTTCCTCGACGAGCCTGCCGTCGGCACCCGCGATCACGTCGTGCGCCCGCGCCTCGCTAAAGACCCCGCCTATCGCGAAGCCCTCTCTCCCCAACTCATGCTCGAAGCCTTCGCCGCGCACTTCCAACACACCCTCGACGACGGCGCTCCCTGGGCCTTGCATAAAGCCCTCCGCGCCCGCACCGACATTGACCCCGGCGACATGCGCTTCCCCCAACAAAACCTCTACACCTGGGAAACCATGGTCAGCACCGCCGCCTGGCAACTCTCCCGGCAACCCTCCGTACCCGAAGCCTTCGTCTTCGAACCCCCCGGCCGCATCGGCACCCGCCGCACCCTGCCCGAAATGAACATGACCTACGGCGTTCATTTGCCGCCCGATGATCCCAAAGCCCTCACTTCCATCCTGTTCGGCTTCCTCCGCGGCGCCGCCCGCGCCACCTCCAAACAATGGGGTATCAGCATCTATGGCGCGGTCGACCGCAGCGACGCCCCCTTCTGGCTCACCCATGCCTATGACCTCGGCGCCACCCGCTTCTTCTTCTGGGATAACTACCAACTCGCCTGCGTGCCCTTCGGAGAAGTGCTGGCGCACGCCCGCCACCTACGTGAACATGCCCGCACGCACCCGCGCCCCACTCTCGACGCCCTGCGCAACGCCGCCACCACTGCGCTGCTCCTCCCACCCGGCTACGACCTCGGCCACGTCCAGACCGGCAAAGGCAACCTTTGGGGCATTCACGAACTCAACCTCGAACGCACCAACGGTCGTGGCGTCACCCACCGCGCTGTCATGAGCCTCTTCTTCTCCGAGATCGAGCGCCTCTTCAAGAGCGGCGAACCCTTCGACTTGCTCTGGGATCTTCCGAACCTGCCGCCCACCGGCTATCGCAACGTCATTCGCGTGCGCGAGGACGCCACCGTTGAGGGTGCCCCGGCCGCCAAGCCCCCTGCAGCGCTCGAAGGCGCCCCACCGCGTCTCACCCTGACGCTCTCCCCGCAAGCCACTCCCAAAGACCTCCAGATCACGGCAAAAGCCCGCGTAGACGAGACGTCCAACAAGGTCTTCTACACCTTCGGCACCGATTCCGACGGCGTCTATCGCAACGCCCTTGTCGCCTGGGAGCTCTACGGCCCCGAGTCCCCCGACCAACTCCTCCTCATCCCCGACCAACTGAAACCCCGCGCTATCCTCGACAACACCGGCGGCACCGTCGAGGTCACCTTCTCCCTTACGCGTCCCGGCCGCTATCGACTCCGCGCCGCCACCGTCGATACCGCCGGACGCGCCACCGTCGTTTGGCACCCGCTCACTGTGTCGAGTGCCTCTAACGGCCAACTCGCGCTGCAACAGAACTGAGGAACATGCCCATGAATCGCAGAGCCTTCCTCGCCGCGCCAATCGCCGCCGCCCTTGCCGCGCCTCCCCAGATCCGCCTTGACTCGGACGGCATGCTTCTCCTCAACGGCAGACGGACGTTCGTCCTCGGCCTCTACCAACTGCCCAAAGGCTCCAACGCCTGGCGCCGCGCCGCCGATGCCGGCTTCCACTTCGTCCATGCCCCGTTTGCCGCCGCCCAGCTTGACCAGGCCCGAGCCCACGGCCTCCACACCTGGGCCACCCTCGGCTCGCTCCGCAAGCCCGAAGATGACGCGCGCATCCGCCAACTCCTCGCCCAATGGAAGGACCGCCCCGAGATCCTCTTCTGGGAGACCGAAGACGAGCCCTCCTTCGTCTGGAACAAGCCGCGAGAGTTTCGTGTCGCTCCGGAGATCATCCGCAAGACGTACGCCCTGATCAAATCGCTCGATCCCCAGCGCCCCGTCTACCTTAACCACTCACCCACCAACCTCGTCAGCACGCTGGCCCGCTACAACCCGGGCGGCGACCTCATCGCCACTGATGTCTATCCTGTCATTCCGCCCGGCATTCGCCCTCAGTACGCGCTCTGGCCCGATGGCCAGCAAGGCGACTTGCTCAACACCACCATTTCGCAGGTTGGCCCCTACGTCGACAAAATGCGCCAGGTAGCCGGCCCCAGCCGCGGCGTCTTCATGGTGCTGCAGGGCTTCTCCTGGGAGATGCTACGGGACAAAGATCGCGACTCAAAAATGATCCGCTACCCCACCGCCGCCGAAGTCCGCTTCATGGCCTTCCAAGCCATCGTCCACGGCGCCACTGGACTCGTCTGGTGGGGCCTGCATACCACCCCTCCGGAATCCGGCCTCTGGGACAGCATCGCCGCCACCGCACGCGAACTGACGGCACTCGCCCCCGCACTCGCTGCTCGCGCCGCCACAACCCGAGTCGATATCGAATACCATGACGCCGGCCATTCCCTCGACCGCGGCATCGAAACCATCGTCAAACCGACCACCGCGAACGGCTCGCTCCTTATCGCCGTCAACGCAGACAAGAACCCCGTCGACGCCACGCTCCGCCTCGGCACCTGGAAGCAACGCCACAGCTTCGCACCGTTCGGCGTGAGCTACTGGAACCTTGGAGTCCAAGCGCGGTAGTGCTACGCCGGCCGCACCAACGGTGGCTTCCGTCCCGAGCGCGGGTTCATAAACCGGTCGAAGTCATCCGGCTCCTCAACCGCCGTCCGCACAAAGTCGCGTTCCACCAAAACCGTTGGAGTCACCGCCGCGTTCGAGATGGCGACATCGGTCCCCAGGCACCACAGCAGTCCCTGTTCTCGCGGCAACCGCACGCGCACCTCGTTTTCGGCGAAGAGGGCCTCCGGCGCGCTTACGCCATCGTCCAGAACCAGCGCGTACACCAACTCTCCTTGTGGGAACGGCACAATGTCCTCCACGCGCCCGGTCGTCGCCAGTCTCTCCACGTCGCTTCGCCGCAGACGCAGCCGCAACGTCCCTCCCTGGAGCCGCAATTTCATGTACTCATCTCCTCAAGGTTCCAACTGAACAAGTTCGTCGGAGGCCGCAGCCCCGCAGGACATCTCTTGCTCATTCTCGTCCATCTCGCCGGCCATCAGGGGATACGCCGATCGTGGACACGGGCCCACATAGGCCACCACCCGCCTGATCACCGTCTCCAGGTATTCCGGCCCAAACTCAGCCATCCGCTGTGCCACCGGCTCGGCTTGCGTCGCAATGTGCTCCCGCAGGAACTCCGCAATCGCGGCTGCGGTCAACAACGCCTTCTCCTGGTCCCCTTCGATCTCCGCGTAGGCCTGCTTCAGCTTTAGAAATGCCACAAATCCCAACTGCACCGCTAGGTGGTCGCTGGCCTCCGCCACGCCGGGTTCATAGCCAAAGGCCCCATAGTACGCGGACAGTTCCGCCATCAGATAGCCAAACTGCACACCGCCGCGATACGTGACTTCGCGGACTGGCACTGTCCCCGCCGGCCCAAACAGTGCGATATGCAATCCTTCGGACGACTGCTCCAGCGCCGCCTTCGCCACTTCGCGCAACTCAGCCACCGCCAGGTTCGGCAGCAGCGACTCCACGTTCGCCCGCCATTGCTCCGACGGATACTCAAACAGTAGACCCAACAACCGCCACTCGGCGGCCTCCTCCAATAGCCGTACCGCCGCCGGTTCCAACTGCATCCCGGCGCTCATGATCCACTCCTCCGGCTCAGCGTGATCCATCCGGTGCGCATCTTACGTGCTCCCGATTCCCGCTGCGATCCCTGCCACACCGCGAAGGCGATGTGCGTCTTCTGATTCGGCGCCAAGCCTTCCGGGATCTTCCTGCTGATCACCACCGACCAGCCTCCCTTCTGGTGCGCTCCCTTTCCCTTCGCGCCTAACGAAGGCCCCGGCGCCAGCGTGCCCGGACCATTCGCCACCAGATCCTCCACCGGAACCGACCGTGGTCCCCCGCGCATATTCCCCAACGCCCGCGCCGGCGAGTAGCGCAGCGCCATCTCCTTTTGCGCATCCGAGCCCGGTGCCAACGGCTTTGCCTCATGCGGATAGTGGTCGATCGAAGCATTGGGGTACAGATCGCGAATCGTATCCCCGCGCCCGTCGATCGTAGATTGCCAGTCGGCCCGCCAATACGTCACCTGCACCGGCTTTCCCTCCTGCCCCATCTGCGGCTCGGGCAGGTCCTTCTCTATCCGCGCTGGAATCTGAATCGCACAGGCGTCGATCATCTTGGTTGGACCAGGCTTATCACTCTTGGAATCATCCACCCACTCCAGGCGGAACGCGACCTCGTTGCCGTTGGTCAACGCGCGCACTCGTACTTCTCCTGTCGTCGGCGTCAGCACCCGCGGTTCCACCTGATCCTGTGGAACCAGCTTCGCCAGATGCTCCGGCGCCTCTTCCCATGCCGCGTCCGTTGGGTTGGCGGGCAGTCCGGCCCGCTCCATCGCAACTACCTCCGCCACCTGTTTGGGGCCCTTGCTGCAGGCCGCACTCAAAAGAATCATCAAAGTAACGCCGGCGTATCGCATAGTTTCGGCTCCTCACCTTTACGGGCAGTTGATTCGAACAAGCTGGTTCTTCGGGTCGACAGCGGGCCGCACGTACACCGGTTCTCGCATCGGCACACGTACCAACTCCGCTCCCTTGTCGTCGCTACCCGCCACCACATCCCCCGTTCGCCGGAAACGCGATACCATCATCTCGGTCGATCCGAACAAACACAGCAGGCTTGCCAGATCCGGGTCGTTGGCCGCGTTCCTGTACGCCTTCATAGCTTCCCCCGCACCCGGTCCAAACAACTGCTGGTTGAAGGAAACCGGTGCATGAATCGGTGGAATGTAGTAAACGTTCGGCTCCAGCCCGAACTGCGGGAACAGCGGCAACGCAATCTTCTTGATGTGCACCAAATAGTCGAGCGGGTTGTCCGGCCGCACCTGGTCGGGCCTCGACAAATACCCCGCCAGCCGGATCTTGCCGATGCAGTTCACAAAGCACTGCGGCTGAATCCCCTGCTCGATCTTCGGGAAACAAGCAATGCACTTCTCCGATGTGCCGGTCATCGGGTTGAAGAACACCTTCTTATACGGACACCCACGCACACATTCCTGGTACCCCCGGCACCGCCCCTGGTCCACCAATACAATGCCATCCTCCGGACGCTTATAGATCGACCCGCGCGGGCACGATGCCAGGCACGCCGGATACGTACAGTGATTACAGATCCGCGCCAGGTAGAAAAACCAGTTCATGTGCGGCAGATTCAGGAACGCGCCCGAGTCCACCTGGTTGGCGCAATCGTCCTCTCCCACATTTGGATAGGCATAGTCCTGCTCCTCCGGACGCCACCCCAACACCCGCTCGCCCGCCGGAGCCGACTCGAAGATCGTCTGCCCTTCATACTTGTTCCCCGCCCACGACTGCCCGTTCAGCATGTCGAGCAGCTTCAGATCGTACGCCAGTGGATACGATCCGTAAGGCTTCGTCTCCACGTTGTTCCACAACATGTACTCCTGCCCCTTGCCTGAGGTCCAGGTAGTCTTGCAGGCCAGCGTGCATGTCTGGCACGCGATGCATTTGTTCGTATCGAAAACCGCGGCAAATTGCCGCTGCGGCCGCGACTCGGGATACCAATAAGACATCTCGCGGCCGAGTTGCCAGTTGTAAACGCGTGCCATTACGCTTTCTCCCCCTTCTTTTGGACGAACCCGCCCGCCAGGTAACGCTTCATCGCATCGGATTCATAGTTCGGGCGAATGCCGAGGGCTGCCGGCCGCCATAGGCCTTTCCCTTCAAGCCCGCCTGGCTCCGCCTTCGTGATCTTCACGAACGCCTCCCGCGGCGCTCCCGTCGGACAATGGATGTCCGGTTCAAACCCCTTTCGCATCCCCTGCCCGAACATCGCTTTATGCACCAGAGAATCGGTCATCCACGTCGGCTTCAGCCATCCCCGCGTGGCCGACTGATGCGAGCCGGACCGGAACATCGCCTGGTATCCTGTCCTCGGATTCTTCGCCAGCCCGTCCGCCCGCGCCTTCTGCCCTTCCACCGAACCCGGCGTCGCGGTGTACATGTTGAACCACATCCGCGTCACTCCCCGCGGCGTGCCGGGATAGTAACGTGCCCGGCACAGCAGGCGCGCGAACTCCATGTTTCTCTTATCCTTCTGCCAGCCGCGGAACGGCCGGTCCTCCGGATCCGGATCGATCCAAACGTAATCCCCGTCTTCCACACCAAGCTCCTTCGCGTCCGACGGATTGATGTCCACGTAACCCTCGGTCACGAACGGGCTCCGCTTATCGTGCCGGTACAGATCCCCGAAGGGCCCGAACAGCACCGCGATCATATCCGTGTCAATCGGCGTCGTGTGCGATCCGTGGCGATACTTCGGCGTGTGGAAGATGAACTTGAAGCCGTCCTTCATCAACGGATGCTTCGTCTGCTTCGTCTCCGCCCACGTCAGCACCACGTTGCGTCCGCAGCGCGTCTCGCACGACAGATCCTCCCGCTTCACCCCGTACTTCTCCGGGCCGTCCGGCCGTAGCGCTTCATGCTTGGCCGACACAATCACGTTCGGCTCATAAAACGTCGAATCCACCGGCTCCCGGTGCACCGGAAGGTTCTCACCCGCTGCGATGAATTCATCCTCTTCCCGGTAAAACTCCAGCCGTCCGCTCTTGGTGTACCAGGGAATCGAATCCGTCACCTGGTCGTAGCCCACCGCTTTCGGCGACGTCCGGCTATTCAGCACCGCCGGGATGCCCTGCTTGGCTTTCGCCTCCAGGTCACCGAAGCGATACCCCTTAGTGTTCGTGCTGTTGTCCAATATCCGCTGCAGGTGAACATCTGTCCGCCCTTCGCGCACAAACTTCCAGTACGTAATGAATCGCTGGTCGCCGGTTAGCTCCGCCAGTTTCTCACTCACCAGCGCCTGCACCTCGATGTCGCCCATGGTGTTGAACGCCCTCTTCATCGGCGTGCGCGGGAAAGTCACCAAAAACGGATTCGTCACCGATGCCGTCATATCCGGATGCTTCAACTCAAACCAGGCATCCACCCCGAACACAATATCGGCCCACTCGCACGACGAACTCCACCACCACTCGTTCACTGCCACCATCTCGATCCGCGGCAGCACATTCACCACCGTGTTGAAGTGCCATTTCACGTTCCCCAGAATCGAGTTCGCGTTGGCGAACCACATCGTCTTGGTCGGCGTCGGAATGTGCGTCTTGCCGGTCAGCAGCTTGTTGCCCACTCGCAGCGGATGGTCTTCGTGGTTGTAGTAATGCGCCGATTCCGGTTTCCAATACTGCTTCGGCCGCGCATTCTTCTCTGCATCCAATTCAATGTCGAACGGGTCCTCGTTGATCCACTGCGGCGCACCGTTGAACAGCGCCACCCGGTAGTTTCCCGCATAGGAGCCGATGTTCCCGCTGATCTTGCCAAGGTTGCCTGTCAGCGCCGCCAGCAACATCGTGTCGCGGTCCTTGTTGTCGCTGTTGAAGAACTGGTTCGGCCCCATCCCGATCGCAATCAGCGTCGTGCCGGGCTCCTTCGCAATATGACGCGCCAAAGACTCCACAGCCGCCGCCGGCGCCCAGGTAATCTCCTCGGTGGTCTTCGGATCGAAGTGCGACGCGTACTCCCGCACCAGGTCAAACGCCGGCCGGCATCGCACCGTCTTTCCATTCGCCAGCTTTACTTCCACCGAGCCTTCCAGCTTCGGGTTCCGCACGGTCGAGTTCTTCCCCACCATGTCCCTCGTCAGCGGCTTCGGCGCATTCGACTCGCTGTCCCACCAAACGTAGTCGCCCCACTCCCTTCGCATCTCTTCGCTCACGATCGTCTTGCTGTGCTTGATCGGCGGCGGTTCCTTCTCGCCCTTCACCAGCACCGTCGTGTTCTTTAACTCCGCCAGGCTACCGCCAAACACCTCCTGCGCCCGCAGGTACTTCAACGTGTCCATCCGCACCAGCACCGGCAGATCGGTCCACTGGTTCACATACTCCTTGTCCCACAGCTTCTCGCGCAGAATGACGTTCGACAGCCCCAACGCCAGCGCCGGCGTCGTTCCCGGACGCACCACCATCACTTCGTCGCCTTTGGTCGCGGTCGCCGAATACTCGCATGCAATCACCACCACCCGCGTGCCCTTCAACCGCGCTTCCGTCAGCCAGTGCGCGTCCGGCATCTTCGTCGTGATCCAGTTCATCCCCCATACGATCAGCGTCTTGCAGTGATCCACCGCGTGCAGGTCGAACTCCACCGTCTGCTGCCCCGATACCATCGGATGCCCAGGCGGCAGATCCGTGTGCCATGAGTAGTTGTCGAATCCCTTGGCTCCCAGCGCCTTGTCCGGCCCCACGCCGCGTACCTTCGCGTCCAGCAGCGCCATCGAATTGGCCAGCCGGTACATGCCGAACACCCGCGTAATGCCCAGCAGCGGCATGCCCCCGCGAAACTTCATCGTGCGCACACCGGCGCCTTCGGTCGCCTCGATCGTCACCGGATCATAATGCTGCTCCTCCAGGCGCCGCTTGCCCTCCGCGCCGCTGTAGGTTTCCGCAACGTTCTTCAATACCGCCGCCGCGATCTTCGTCCCTTCGTCATGCGTGATCCGCAGCCATTCGTCCCGTCCCCGGTTATAGTACTTGCGCGGTGGCAGTCCGTTGCTCTCCCGCGGAAAACCGGCATCGTGCCATTCCTTGAAGCCCTTCCGGATCATGCACCCCATCACCCGCCGGTCACCATAGAAGCGCCGCGTCAACGCTAAGCCCTTCTGGCAGATCCGGGGATCCCAGCGATGCGTCACCTTGTTTCCCAACAGGTCTGTCGCCTCGCCGTACTTCATCGACGGACCGATGCGCACCACCACCCCGTTCCTCACATACGCATTCAGAATGCAGTTGTGGGTATCGTTCGGCGCGCACGTGAACGTGTACACCGAATCGTACTTCCATAGATCGCGATACACGCGCTCCCACCCCCGGTCCGGATACGTGGCAAGCGGGTTCTTCACCGCCTCCAGACCCCAGGCGTCCGTGGCCGACGCCACCAGCCCGCCAAAGCCCGCCGCGCTGATCAGCCCCAGAAAATCCCGGCGCTCCATGCGATGTTTCATCACTTGCCTCCTTCGAGAGAACGCAGATACGCAACCACAGATTCCACGTCAGACTTCGTCAACGCTGGCCGCACCGGCGAAGGCTCCAAGAACGCCGCCATCGCCGTGCCGCGCCGTCCCCGGCTTACCGTCTCCACCAGATAGGTATCGGTGGCCGCGCCGAGCAGTACCTTGTTATTCAATGCCGGACCCTCCCCGCCTTTGCCTTGTCCACCGTGGCAGCCCGCACAGGTGGACTCGAAGATGCGCTTCCCTTCACTCCGGTCGCCCGCCACCCAGCGCGCCGGCCTGGTGTCTTGCTCGGCGGCAACCCCGCCCAACTCCCGGATATGCGCCACCACCGCCTTCACTTCCTCAGGCCGCAAAGCATCGCTCTTCAGCCAGCCCGGCATCCGCCGTCCCGGCCGTCCGTGCTCCACCGTCTGCGTCAGCAGGGCCTCCGGTGCGATCGCCAGAAAATCCGGATTCGTGATGGATGGGAACGATACCAGCCCCGCCAGCCGCCGCCCGCGTCCATCCGCGCCGTGGCAACCCGCGCAGAATGCGCCGTACAGCGTCGCTCCATCGGTGGCGAATTCCCTCTCTCCGAACTTCACCGCTTTTATCCGATCCTTCGGCAGATATTGGTCGCGCATTTCCTTCCGCCGCAGCGACAGCGTGTAGTAGGTGAGTTGCTGGATTTCCTTCTCCGACAGTGCCGCTGGAGGCATCTGGGATCCAGCCACCACCGACGCCGGGGACCGGAAATGCTCTGCCAGCCAGTTCTTCATGTTCCCCTTGCCGGGCACGTGTTCGAAGCTCACCTGCCCGGGATCCTTAAAGCCGGCATGCGACAGATCCGGCCCATCGTCCCCACCTACTCCGCTCACCTTGTGGCAACCCAGGCAGCCGCCGCTATGGAACACCGACTTCGCCGCTACCAACTGTGGAGCCGCCACGCGCGTCGCCAGATAGGTCTTCAGCAGCGCCTGGTCTTCCTCGCTCACCGCCCGGAACGCCGCCTTCCAGGCACCCGCCTCCGCCTCCGCGGCCTTCTTCACATGCTTCTCATGCCAGCCGGTGTCGTAGGGGTTCAAGCCCGTCCGCGAAAGGTCCGGCCCCTCCATGCCGCCTTGATCCGGCCGCACGGTGCCCCCTTTGCCGTCCACGCGATGACAGGCGTAACAGTCCAGCCGCTCAAACGCCAGGGCCGCCGCTTGCAGGCCCTCCTGGTTCGGCACCGCCAGCGCACTGTGGCACGTGCCACAGCCCGCGTACGATACCTCCTTGGCCAGCATCGGCTCCGGCCAGAAATGCACATCCCCGTGCGCGTCCGCCTTCTCCGTCGCCTGGCCCTGCCCGCCATGGCATACCGTGCAGCCATACTCGGCCGGATCATGTACCACGGCCTTGTGCGGCACCAGGATCTCTCCTCCCCGCACCGCCTGCTCTCCCGGACCCATCGATACGTGACACGACACGCAGCGGTCCGCCACCCCCAACTGCTGGTTCACCACCTGCCGCAGTTGCACCGGAATGGCGCCCTCTTCATTGCTTCCCCGCGCCTGAATCCCCCTCCACTCCTTCAGAAAATTCTCCTCGACGGCCGCCCCCAACAGCAGTGCCAGCGACGCGAGGCTCGAACCGAGTAGCAGGTACTTGTTCTTCTTCATGGCGTTAATGTTTCGGCCACTCCGCCGGAGACCAGTAGAAAACCCAATTCGGCCCGCGGAAGTAGGTGCCGATAATCGTCAGCACCAGAAAACCGCAGAGAAAACACGTGAACAGCGCCAGTGCCCCGGACCGCACCGACTCATATCGCCGGATACACCACAACGAATACAGCGCATAGATCGCCGTCAGAAGCGTTGCCGGGTTGATCACCGTCACCACCAACTGCGGGATAGCCGGGAACCACTCCCGCAGCCATCCAAAGCGGATCGCGAATGCCTCGATCACCGTCGGCGCGCACAGCCCCACCACCATCGACAGCCGCACCAGCGGCCATCCGCCCGGACCTCCAAACCAGCGGCCCGTCCCTTCCGTCTCCCGGTCCAGATACGGAATCAGGCCCAGCCCCACCAGCACGATCATCGGAATCCCGATGCCGCCCATGAAGGCGCTGAACGACACCAGTTCCTGCAGCCCCAGGAAGTACCACGGTGCCTTCGCCGGATTCTCCGGCACGCTCGGATTCGCCAACTCCTTTAACGGCGCGTCGGAAACCAGCGAAAGCGCCAGGCAGATCAGCAGCGTCAACATCAGTACGCCCAACTCCGCGTAGAACAGATGCGGCATCGATGGCACCGTGTTCTCCGGCCCGCGCCCGGTCTGCGCCGTCCGCCCGCGCACGATCGCCGCCAATTGGTAGGTCTTCGCCGGCGCCTCGGTAAACACCGGGTAAGTCTCTTCGCTCCGCCGTTGCGCCAACCGCGCATCGGCGTCCAGTGGCCGCACCATCCCGCCGTCCTTGCGAATCCGCCAGAAGTGCACGCCCATCAGCGCCGCCAGCACCAGCGGCAGAATCATCACGTGCAGCAGGTAGAAGCGAATCAGCGCCTCGGCCCCTACCTGATCCGAACCCAGCAGCAACAGCCGCTGAAACCCGCCTGGGTCGAAATACTCGGTGATCCCCAGGGCATCGGTGATCTCCCGTGGCGACTGCGCGATGTTCGCGCCAATCGTGATCGCCCAGTACGCCAGTTGATCCCACGGCAGCAGGTATCCGGTGAATGACAGCCCCAACGTCAAAACCAGCAGGCCCATTCCCATTAGCCAGTTGTACTCACGCGGCCGTCGGTATGCCGCCGTGTAAAACGCCCGCGCCATATGCAGAATCACCGCGATCACCATGATGTTGGCCGACCAGCGGTGCAGATTGCGAATCAGCCTTCCCGTCGGCACCACGAAATGAATGTCCTTGATGGACTGGTAGGCCGCCTCCGGATAGGGCTTGTAGTAGAACATCAGCATCACGCCGGTTACCAGCGCGATCAGGAACGCCGACACGCTCATGATCCCCAGCCCCAGCGTCGTCGTCCAACGCAGGCTCCAACGGTGCGTCCGCACCGCATGCAAGTGCAGGAAGACGTTCCCAAACACGAACGTCGACCGCGTGCGATCCGTCGTCGGAGCCCCTGTTCGGAACGCGGACTCGCGAAACCGGTCCGGCAGACTCTTCAGATTCCCGGCGAATTCCTGCAACGCCTTCGACTTCGGTTCAACCGTGTTCATCACGCCACCTTCGTTCCGTTCGGTACTGTCGTCCCTTCGTCAATCGTCAACTGGCCCCCGTTGTTGGTGACCTTGAGCCACGGCAACGGACGCGGCGCCGGCCCCTTCTTCACGTCGCCATTCACCGCAAACTTCGACCCATGGCACGGGCACTCAAAACCCTCCGCGTTTGGCTTTACCACGCAGCCAAGATGGGTACAGATGGTCGATACCGCATACACCCCATCGGTGTCCTTGAAGACCGCTACCGCCCGGCCCGGCGGAACAAACGCCTCCCCCACCGGCAGGTTCTCCGGAATCGCCACCCGGAACTTCTTCGACGGCGACGCCAGCACCGCCGCCTTCGGCAGCTTCAACATACCGGCCAGGCCAAACAGGAGTGCCCCTCCCATCGCCCATAGCGAACTCAGCCCCAGCCAGTCGCGGCGCGGCACCGGCTCCGGATCCAGACGCGATCGGGGTTCCTTGGCATTCGTGGTCATTGATGGCTCCAGGTTGTGGAATAGGTAACGCGCTCCATGGATATGGCATCCGCCGGACAGCGCATGGCACAGGCAGCGCAGCGGATGCAGCGCTCCTCGTCCTTCAAAATCGCCGACTGCATCGCGAGGTCCTCTCCCTCCTCGATCAGGGCATCGATGGCGGCTTGCATGTCCGCCGTCTTCGCGATTTCGCTCAGCGGCACGATCCGCAGGCAGAGCGTCGGGCACACGTCCACGCACCCGCCGCACAGCACGCACCGCGAACCATCGAATACCGGCGTCACGCCGCAATCCAGGCACCGCGATGCTTCCCGCATCGCCTCGTCCGCCGTATAGCCGAGTTCCACCAGTGCGTCGGGATGGTGCAGCCGCTCCTCCGGGTGTGCCACCGGTACCGGCACGCGCTGGATAGACTCGTATCCCCGCTCCCGCCGGTACCGTTCCTGCACCAAGTGCGCCGTTACCGCATGGCTCTGCAAGTGCCGCCCCGTGAGGTACTCGTACACCGAACGCGCCGCAGCCTTCCCCGAGGCCACCGCATCGATCAGCAGCCGTGTCCCATGGGCGAGATCGCCCGCCACGAATACGCCCGCGGCCGTCGTGGCCAGCGTCTTCGGATCCGCCTTCGGCCAGCCCGGCCGGAACTGCTCCACGTCGCTTCCGCCATCGGCCAGAAATCCCAACTGCGGCGCCTGGCCCACCGCCAGCATCACCGTGTCGCATCCCACCGAAATCTGCTGCGCGTCGTCGTAGAGCGGCGCAAACTTCCGGTTCTCGTCATACACCCGCAGGCACTTGCGGAAGCGCACGTCCGTCACTCGCCCGGCTGCATCGCGCTCAATCGAAAGCGGTCCCCAACCGTTCAGCCGTTCAATGCCTTCTTCGTCACCTTCCACGATCTCCACCGTGTCGGCCGGCATCTCTTCCAATCCCTCCAGAGAAACCAGGCGAACCTTCGCCGTCCCCGCCAGCCGCGCCGCCGTGCGCGCCGTGTCATAGGCGATCTGCCGCAACACGCTGCGCGCCACGTCGTACGCCACATTGCCGCCGCCGATCACCACCACATTGCGGCCTACCGCGATCGGTTCGCCCAGCGATACCGCCCGTAACAAATCCACGCCGCCGAGCACGTCCGGCCCCTGCTCGCCCGGCAACCCAAGTCCCCGTGACGACTTCGCGCCCACGGCCAGAATCACCGCCGCGTGGTCCCTACGCAAATCGGCAAAGCCGATGTCCTTGCCCACTGTCACGCCGCAACGAATCTCCACGCCCAGCGCCCGGATCACCTCTACTTCGCGTGCGATCACCTCGCGCGGCAGCCGGTATGCCGGTATGCCCACCGCCAGCATTCCCGCCGGCACCGATTCGGTCTCGAATACCGTGGGCCGGAAGCCCAGCAACGCCAGATCATGCGCCGCCGACAGCCCCGCCGGACCCGCTCCGATGATCACAACCTTCTCCCCGTTCCCCCGCCGCACCTGGCCGTTCAGGGTCGACCGCAACAGCGCCGCCATCTCCTCGGCGTTCGCAGCCACCGGTGGTCCAAAGTTCTGCACATCCCGCAGCACGGCTCCCGCGCCCCGCTGCTCCGGCCCATGCAACTCGCACACGAACCGCTTCAACGCCCGGATCGAGATCGGACGGTCATTCGCCACGAACGCGCCGTCATCGTCCACCCGCGGCACCTTGCCTCGCCGGCAGGCTGCCTCGCAAGGTGCCCCGCACACCCGCCCGCAAATCGAGGCGAACGGATTCGGCCCCCGCGCCGTCAGATAGGCTTCCTCAAATCGCCCTTCCGCGATCAGCCGCACATACCCCCTCGCGTCCGTATGTACTGGGCAGGCTACCTGGCACGAGATTAGGTTCTGGTGATAGGTTTCCCCCGGTACTTCCACCTGCAGCGGCCTCATGACTTGCCTCCACCTCTCCGAACTTCATCGTCTTGTTCCAGGAGCCTCGCAATCGTCCACCTGCCCAAGACCGCGGTGACGGCCTCCTGGAGTTCCAGCGCCGCGCAATGCAAACTGCACGCCGTTGCGGTGGTCCGAGCCGCTGGGCAAACGCCAGCCAGCATCGCCGGCTGGCACGCCGCAACTACCGTCAGAAGCGAAATTGCCTCCGGCCGGTACCGCAGGCGGACCCCCCCCTTGCCCCCTTTTTGGACCTCCAGAATCCCGGCCTTCACCAGTTGCCGGGCTACCTTGGCGAGATACGTGGGTGACTCGCCAAGCCGCAAGGCAAGCCGTCTCGGGGATAGGCAAGTGCCGGGATCTTGCTGCGCCAGCAGCGCGAGAGTGCGGATTGCCGAGACGGACGTTTTGCCGAGCACGATACAAAATCCTACAACAGGGATATAGTATGTCTCAATTGTCGAGTTGTCAATCCGGATATCTGAGTTTTTGCCTTTTCTTGCGCCGGTCGCCCGCGAGGCTTCCTATGGCTGTCCGATCGGAACGGCTGTGCCGTCGTACCGCCTGAAGCAGCAAGTCAGGTCGCCGAGAGCGGCAAAGCCAACTCCTTCTACCAGCAAGTACCCGCAATCGCGTAGGAGCGGTAGTGAATGCCAGCCCAGCCACCACCGCCCTTCATAACCACGCCAACGCCATCCTCACCGGTGATCCAGACTCGCGCCTCAGTCCAGCGCATCCGCGTCCTCAAATCCTGACCCACCCCCACCGGCCTCATTCACAACAGTTGAAAATATTCCGAAACCCACTCATTCCAAAACACAAACAGCCGCTAACCCACTCCCACCCCACCCCGCCTTTTCCGACCCTCGGGTGTATCTTCCAAACGAGGGCAATCCCCGTTGCCCAAACGCCCGAAACACGGAAAAGGAGAAACCACCATGGCATCCGCCGCTCAGATCCTCGCCAACAAAGCGAACGCGCAGCATTCGACAGGCCCCAAAACCGAGTCCGGCAAAGCAACCGCCTCCCAGAACGCCACCAAACACGGCTTCACATCCAAAACCCTCGTCATCCTCCCGGGTCAGGAAGCCGCCTTCGAAACCCTGGAATCCACCCTCCGCCAGCAGTTCGCCCCAGAACCCGGCTACCAGGAGTTCGTCTTCAATCGCATCCTCCACGCCGCCTGGACGCAACATCGCTGCGAGTGCGCCGAAGTGGAACTCCACGCCGAGTCCACCACTCCCACCCGCGACCCGTTTATCACCGAAAGTCTGGAACGTAAGGTCCGCACGCTCGCCACCTACGCCACCCGCGCCGAGCGTTCCTTCCACAAGTACGTCAAGGAACTCCGCGACCTCAAGAACGAGGCCCGTTACCGCCAGGAAACCAAAGCCATCGCCGAGCCCTCCGTCCTAACTGAAGTGCAGAAGGTCGATGCCGCCATCGACAAGAGTGACAAAGGCCGCTACCGCCGCGACGTCCACCTCGCCGTCAACGCCGAGCAGACCATCAAAGACTACTTCGCCAAGCAGGAACAACCCAAGCCAATCGGCAACGACGACGAAGAAGACGGCTTCTCCTTCGGTCGCCTCTTCCGCCGCTGAACGGAACGAGCAAAGCCAATCGCAACCTTAACCCGTAGCCCGCGCCGGTTTGTCCGCCGTAGCTTTAGCGAAGGTGGAAATGGCGCATAGGTGTTTGAAATCCGAATACCCCCCAGGCCGGCGAACGCCAGCAGTGTCGTTCCTTACCGGAACCCATCAATCAGCATGATATCCGTCTCACTCTGATCCACCTGCGCATACAAGAACGTCTTCCCATCCGGTGCCACCGACAACCCGCTATTAAATGGCCTCCGCGAAAGATACGTCACCACCGTATCCTTCTTC
>JAEUQF010000400.1 GCA_016789745.1 Bryobacterales bacterium | reverse complement strand
GCGTTTCTGGACTTTTCGAGCCACGCCGAGCAGTCTGCGGGCAGGTATGGGCTGGATTTCGCCCGCATGCGTCGAGATAGTGGTGCGCTGTATAAGAAGCTGCACGGGGGTCTGACGAATGCGCTGTTGCGGGAGCGCGGGTCGCAGGCGGTGCTGCGGTTGTTCCTGGCGTACCCCGGGTATTTGGACATGCTGCGGCTGAAGTCGCTGATGGCGGCCGATCTCATTGCGGCGTTCCGCAAGGCGCTGCCGGCGGATAAGGAATTGATGCCGAACGCCTTCCCTCCCCCGCTGGCGCAGCTTTCGGGAATGGACTTCGCGCGGCTGGCACCGTACAGTTCGGCGTTCAGCGTGAAGCTGTATACGATGCACTGGCCGATGATGCTGCGGTTCTGGGCCGAGCAGTTGGTGAAGGCGAATCCCGGTTTGGACCAGCGGCTGCTGGTGGGCGCGCTGGAGCACTGGCTGGAGCTGAGCGGCATGCCGGGCGAGCGGCGGGTGGCCGAGGTGCGGTATCCGGAACCGGACGAGCCGCATCCGGTATCCGACGCCGCGATGCGGGACAAGATTGTGGCGGCGCAGGCAGCGGCCGGCGAGGTGCCGGTGATCGCGCTGGCGCACGGGTACGGGTCGCTGGCGGACTTCCGGCGCCGGGTGAAGGTGGCGTACGACGCGGCGGGCCGGCGCGTGTGGGTGAACCGCTACGGGTATCTGAGCAATGCCAAGCTGGGCGCGATGGGCGACGCCTGCAATTGACGTACAGGCGTGATAGGATCCGCGTTGATGGCCACGACAGTTGATCCGAAGGTTGCCGCCAGCGCGCCGGTGAGCGCCGGGGGTGGGAAGTCCGCGGCGGCGGTGCGGCTGTACTCGCTGGATGCGTTCCGCGGGATGACGATGATCTGGATGTTCTCGTCGGCCTTCGGACTGCACCATATCAAGGACGAGAGCGTGTTGGGCGTGCCGCTGGCGGGGCTGGAGCGGCAGTTCACGCATGCCGATTGGCACGGCATGTATGCATGGGACATGATCCAGCCGTTCTTCATGTTCATTGTCGGCGTGGCGATGCCGTTTTCGTTCGGCAACCGGCGCGGGCAGGGTGCCGGCCGTGGGAGCGAGTTGCTGCAAGTGTTGCGGCGCTGTGCGCTGCTGTTGCTGCTGGGGACGATGGCACGGTCGATTTCGGCGGGCAAGCCGGTGCTCGACGTGATCAACGTGCTGGGGCAGCTGTCGGTGACGTACCTGCTGGCCTACCTGGTGCTGGACCGGGGCTGGAAGGTGCAGTTCGGGGCGGCGATCGCCCTGCTGGCGCTGCACTGGGGGTTCTACAACTTCGTTACGGCGCCCGAGATTACCGGGCCCTATGACAAGAACGCCAATCCGGGCTGGTGGCTGGACGGCGTGCTGCTGGGCAAGCATTGGGGCGGCGGGTACGCGACGATCAACTGCATCAGTTCGGCGGCAAACACGATTTTCGGTGTGATGGCCGGGTTCTGGCTGAAGGAGGCGCGGCCCGCGGGGGAGACTATCCGGAAGCTGCTGCTGGCGGCCGTGGCGGCTGTCGCACTGGGGCTGCTGCTGAGCCCGGTGATCCCGATTAATAAGAAGATCTGGACCGCGTCGTTCACGTTCGTCAGCACCGGCATCACCTTGGCCACTTTGGCCGGCTTCTACTGGCTGTGCGATGTGAAGCAATGGCGCGGCTGGGCCCGACCGATGGCGATTGTCGGGATGAACTCGATCTTCATCTACCTGTTCCACGAGATGCTGTATCGGTGGCTGCGCGCCGCCGGGCAAGTCTTCACGGGTTGGGCCGTCCAGTGGTGGGGGAACAACTGGGGGCTGGCTTTCAACGAGTGTGTCGTGGTGGCTTTCCAGATTTACGTCTGTTACTGGCTGTATAAGCACCGGGTTTTCGTGAAGGTTTGACGGGCCCGCGGGGGGTGGCGGCGGCTCGGGCTCCGGCTCCGGAGAAATAGGTTTGAATTGTGAGTCGAGCGGCGTGGGCGGGGGTGGCGGCGGCGGGGTTTGGAGGCCGGCGGCAGCGCGCAGTTTGGTGAGTGCTTCGATGGAACGAAGCAGGGTGCGTTCGAGGCGGCGCTCGTGACGGTCGAAACTGTCGAGGGTTTTCTCCTTGGAGAGATTGGAGAAGGCCTCGGCTTCGAGAGTTCCGCGGGTGTAGTGTTCGAATTCGTCATCGAGTTCGGGGCGGGCGCGGGCCATTTCGGTGTTGAGGGCCTCCTTTTCCATGCGCTTGAGGCGGGCGAGGCGCCAGGAGGCGTCGGCGATGTGCTCGATGATGTCGCGCTCATGGATGTTGGTGGGCTTGTAGAGGGCG
>JAEUQF010000383.1 GCA_016789745.1 Bryobacterales bacterium | reverse complement strand
CTTCGATGACGACCAGCAGACGCCCGACACGATGAACCTCACCTACGACTACGGTGACAAGATCATCCAGTTCGAGCAGCGGCTCTGGAATCGCTATCGCATGGAAGGCTCAGAGAACACCGTAGCCGTGTACGGCAGCGAAGGGATGGCGCAGGTGGGCCGATGGCAGGGCGGCCACCATGAGTTCCGCGTCTTCGACAACGCCGGCAAAATCGTTCACTCCGACCGCGAGCCGTCACCCGACTTCAACACCCACGCGCGCAACTTCATCGACTGTGTGAAAGACCGCAAGCAGCCTACCGGCGAGATCGAAGTGGGCCACACCTCCACCGTGCTCTGCCATTTGGGAAACATCGTTGCGCGAACCAGGCGCGCCATCCAATATGATGGCCAGAATGAGCGCGTGGTGGACGATGCCGACGCCAACCGGCTGGTAAAACGCGAGTACCGCAAACATTGGTCGACACCGAAAGGAGCGTAGCAGACGCATGAGCATTTCCCGCCGGACCTTTGTCGCCGCGTCTGCCGCCGCCGCTGCGGGTTCCGCGGCCGATTCCGGAAACCTCGCCTCGCGCGTGTGCCTGTTCACCGACCACCTGGCGGGGTTCTCCTATCTCGAAGTGGCGCGTATGTTGAAAGACCTCGGCGTATCCGGCCCGGACTTAACGGTCCGGCGCGGCGGCTTGGTGCCGCCCGATCGCGTCGCTGAGGAGTTGCCGAAAGCCGTTCGGACGTTTCGCGAGCATTCGCTCGGCGTACCGATGATCACTACCACCGTTACCTCCGCGCAGGATCCACTTGCCAGAAGCGTGCTGGAGACGGCGTCCAAGCTGGGCATCCGTTACTACAAGCCCGGCTACTTCGCGTATAAGGATCTGGCCCGCTGGCGCGAGACGATCGATGACACGCGCGCCTCTCTTCGTGAACTCGCACAATTGAACGGCCGGCTGGATCTTCGCGCGGGCATGCACAATCACGCCGGCGATTCTGTCGGCTGCTCGCTCTGGGATTCGTGGGATGCAATGCAGGATGTAGACTCCAGCCGTGTCGGTTTCTACTTCGACCCCGCGCAAGCCACCATCGAAGGCGGCAAGACCGGCTGGAATCTGAACTTCCGGCGCATTGCGCCGAAGCTGTTCATGATCGCCATCAAGGACTTCGTGTGGGAGAAGACCGACAAAGGCGTGCGGACGCGCTGGGTGCCGCTCGGCGAAGGGCTGGTCAATTTCGCCGCATTCCTTCCCTTGCTGAAGGCGACTCCCTTCCCCGGGCCCATCTCCCTGCACATTGAGTACGACCCCGGCGGCAAGACGAAAACCGAACGATACGACCGCAGCGTGGAAGCCGCGGCGCGCGACCTGAAGTTCCTGAAAGGGCACCTGGCTGCCGTATGAACAGAAGAACTTTGCTTGCCGCAGCCGCACCGGCAATTCTCACCGCCGCCAGCAAGTCTGGGACGAAGCGGCCTATTTTGGGCTCCGGCGAGCACACCTACGAAGCCACTCACGATTGGGGCGAACTCCCCGGCGGGCTCCGCTTCGGCAATACCCACGGTGTCGTTGAAGACGCACAGGGGCGCATCTACATCGCCCACACGTTGCACTCGTCCAGCGAGCGCCAGGATACCATCGTCGTCTTCGATGACAAAGGCAGGTACATCCGGAGTTGGGGGGCGGAGTTCAAAGGCGGAGCCCACGGCTTGCATTTGCGCAGGGAAGGCCGTCAGGAGTTTCTCTACTTTGTCGATACCGGCAAGGGCAGGCCGGGCGGTGGCATCAGCGCCAAACACGCGTGCATGATCAAGATGACGCTCGATGGCGAAGAGGTGCTGCGCATCGGCTACCCCAAGGAAGCGCCAGGGTACCAGCCCGACGGCTCCACGAAATTCAGCCCGACCAATGTGGCCATCGCTCCCAATGGCGACATCTACGTTGCCGACGGCTACGGGGCGTACTTCATCAACCAATACGATGCCCGCGGCAAGTTTATCCGCTCCTTCGGTGGCAACGGTAAGAATGCGGGCCAACTGGCTTGCCCGCACGGGTTGATCGTCGATACGCGAGGCGCCGAGCCGTACCTGCTAGTGGCTGACCGCACGAACAACAGGCTCCAACGCTTCACGCTCGATGGACGCCATCTCGGTTTCGGCCCCGGCGTGAATCTGCCGTGCCACTTCCACGCGCGTAAGGGCGTGGCGGTGGTCCCGGATCTCGCCGCCCGCCTGACGCTGCTTGACCGTGACAATCGGGTGATCACCCATCTCGGCGAGGATACGACCGGTGATTGGCAACAGCTACGCACGAAGCCAAGGAGCGAGTTCCGTCCAGGCAAATTCGTAAGTCCACACGGCGCCTGTTTCGACCATGCCGGTAACATCTTCGTGGCAGAGTGGGTCGAAGTTGGGCGAGTGACCAAACTCAGGCGGGTGTGATGGTGAAAGTGGACGGGGCATTGATGGTCGACTTTGCGGAAATCCCCGGTGTGGCGTGCCCATGCGGGACGGCGCGACGGGCGTTTGCCGACGTTCCGGACTATCCCGCGACAATCCACGTCACGGAGATCAGCAAGGACGCCGCGCGCCACTATCACAAGCGCATCACCGAGACGTACTACTTTCTCGAGTGCGACCCCGAAGCGATGATGGAACTCAACGGCGAACGCATCGGCGTGAAGCCTGGTAACTGCATTGTGATTCCGCCCGGTGTGCGGCACCGGGCCATCGGTGAAATGAAGGTGCTCATCGTGGCCTTGCCGAAGTTCGACGCCGCGGATGAGTGGTTCGACTGATGAACGCCCTATTTCACCTTCGCAAAGGATTCCCACAAAGGCTCGGGGCTGGCGCCTTCGTGAATCGCCACCCGGTAGCGAAAGCGCAGCGTGCCGCCCGCCGCAATGTCGATCTTGCCGTTCTGCGATTTGTCCCGCGTGAAGTCGCGAACCCCAAACGGATTGGCGGCATTGAGGCCATAGCCGCGCGCGTGCCAGTAGGTGGGGTGGCGCGGGTTCGACGGATGATCGAAGATCGCCACGCCCAGCCGCTTGCCATCCCGAACAATGGAGTAGTCCACCCACTTGGCGCGTTTGCCCCAAATGGCTTTCGTGCCTTGCAACCCCTCGGCATTGCGCAGCGTTGCGCCGCGATCTTCCCGGAAATCGTCGGAGAACCGGAAGCCCAGCGAACCCTCCTCGGTGTCGCCCATCGTGATGCCCTTGCCCGCATCGGCACGAACAGACACCGTGACGTCCACCAACAGGATTCCGTCCTGGGAGCCGAAGGCGAACTGCTGCAGCACCGAGCCGTGCCGCTGGCCATCGGGTGCGATAAAGTCGCAGACCGCTTCGAGGCGATTGCCCCGCGTACGCGGCTTGCCGCGCAGCACCAACTTTCCAGTCTTCGCGGGACCAAGCTCCCGCCAGTAGTCGACGCCGTTCACGTCCCCGTGCGTCCACCACAGTCCGCGGTGCCAGGTGTGATCCTCGATCTCGCCGGTTTTCGTTTCCACTGGCCAGCGGCGGGTGACGATGGCTCCGCTGGCGGTACGCAGCGGATGCAGGAACGGCTTGTCCCACTTGGCGGCGTAATGGAACGTGGTGAAGGCTTTGCCATCCACCCGCACCTCCACGGCATCCTCGCCAGGGTGAAAAGAAACGGCCGCCGCCAGCAGCATGCCCGGGCAACACAGCACGGTCAACAGTCGATAAGCTTTCATTCAGTCAACCAATCCCCTCTGATGATACTGGTTCAGACCCTGATCCTGTTCGTTGCGCTGGCGGGCTCGGCGGCGGCGGCCGACCTTTGGTCGCTGAAACCGATACGCCGGCCCGATCCGCCTCGCGGGGTGGCGAACGCGGCCAATGATATCGACCGCTTCATCCGCGCCGGGCTGGCCAAGCAAGGGCTGACCGCTGCGCCGGAAGCGCCGAAGGCGGTGTTACTCCGGCGCCTGTCGCTCGACCTGATCGGTCTTCCGCCCACGCCCGCCGAACTGGCCGCCTTCCTCGCCGACACCAGTCCCGACGCCTGGACGCGGCAAGTGGAGCGCCTGCTGCGTTCGCCCCACTATGGAGAAAAGTGGGGCCGCCACTGGCTGGATCAGGCTCGCTACGCCGACTCCGATGGCTTCCGCGCCGATCGCTTCCGGCCGCATGCATGGCGATACCGCCAGTGGGTCATTGACGCGCTCAATCGCGATCTGCCGTTCGATCAGTTCACCGTGGAGCAGTTGGCCGGCGACCTGCTTCCGAACGCGTCCGCCGATCAGCGAATCGCCACCGGCTTTCATCGCAATACATTAACCAATCGGGAAGGCGGCATCGATCCGGAGCAGTTTCGCGTGGAGCAGGTGATTGACCGCACCAATACGGTTGGCACCGTCTGGCTTGGCTTAACGGTCGGCTGCGCGCAGTGCCATGACCACAAGTACGACCCTATCAGCCAGCGCGACTACTATCGTCTGTTCGCCTTCTTCAACGAGGCGGACGAGGATCACATGGATGCGCCGATGCCCGGCGAACTCGGTCCGCACATGCAGGCGCGTCCCGCCTACGATCGCAAGCGGCGGGAGTTGCTCACAGCCAATCGAGTGCCCGAACTGCAAGCTGAGTGGGAGAAGGGAATGATCGAGGCTGCGGCCAATCCTGGGAAGCGGCTGGATTGGGACCATGCCTTCGACGACCTCCGCACCGACTGCGAGGATGGCGAGAAGATCCTGCGCACGCCGGCGGACAGCCGCACACGCCGTCAGGCGAAGATCCTCACGGATTACTTTCTGAACAACTACTCGCGGGTGATCTCCAAGGAACGCAAAGAGGAACTGAAGTTCGACGCGCTCGCCAAGCAGCTACGAGCCCTGGATGAGACGCTGCCGCCGGTGAGTGAAGCGCCGGTGTTGCGCTCCTTCGAGCGTAAGACCCATCTCCTAATGCGGGGCGATTTCAAGCAGCCGGGCGAAGCGGTGCAGCCGGGAACGCCATCGGCCCTGCCGTCGCTCGATCCCGCGGGAGCGCGTCCCACCCGCCTCGATCTGGCGCGGTGGATCGTCTCGCGAGAGAATCCGCTCACAGCGCGTGTCGCCGTGAATCGCATCTGGCAGGAGTACTTCGGACGCGGGCTATCGCGCACCTCGGAGAACTTCGGCAATCAGGGCGAGCCGCCGGCACATCCGGAACTGCTCGATTGGCTGGCCGCGGAGTTCATGGAGAACGGCTGGAGCCTGAAGCATATCCATCGGACCATCGTTTCTTCGGCCACCTACCGCCAGTCTTCCGATACGCGGCCTGACGTCGCTGAGCGGGATCCGGAGAATAAGTTCGTTGCCCGCCAGACCCGTCTGCGGCTGTCCGCCGAGGCCATCCGGGACAGCGCGCTTGCCGTGAGCGGGTTGCTGTCACCCGAAGTAGGCGGTCCCAGTGTGCGTCCGCCGCAACCCAACACTGTCGGGGACAAGGGTTGGAAAGAGAGCACGGGCCGCGAGCGCTACCGCCGCGGCATGTACATCCAGCTCAACCGTACCGCGCCCTATCCGCTGTTCGTCAACTTCGACGCGCCGAACGGCTACGGCGCGGTGTGCCGCCGCAACCGGTCGAACACGCCGCTGCAGGCACTGAACCTATTGAACGATCCGGTATTCGTGGAAGCCGCCCGCGCGCTGGCCGCCCGTACCTCCGGCGATTTCCAACAGCGGCTGGACCAGTCGTTCGCATTATGCCTCGGGCGCAAGCCGGGCAACGACGAACGCGAGTGGCTGTTCGCGTACTGGCAGAGTCAGCCTCAGCCGATGGCGTGGATCGGCCTTGCCAGCGTGCTGCTCAACCTCGATGAGTTCATCACCCGGGAGTAAATCATGATGAACCGACGCCAACTTCTTCGCGCTGCCTCCGGATTCGGGGGGCTTGCCCTGGCCGACCTGATGGCCGCCGACTTCAATCCGCTGCTTCCCAAGGCGCCGCACTTCCCGCCCACCGCGAAGAGCGTGATCTTCCTGTTCATGCCGGGTGGACCCAGTCAGATCGACTTGTTCGACCACAAGCCGGCCTTGCGGAAGTGGCACGGTCAGCCGCTCCCGGCCTCGGCGACCAAGGATCTCAAACTCGCTTTCATCAAGCCGAATGCGAACGCCGCGGCGAGTCCGCGAAGCTTTGCACGGCATGGGCAGTCGGGCGCGGAGATTTCCGATCTGCTGCCGCACCTGGCTGGCCGTGCGGACGACATTTGCATCGTTCGCGGCCTTCATACCGACGCCTTCAATCACGATCCTGGCGAGTTGCTGCTGATGACCGGGTCCATGCAATTCGGGCGGCCCTCCATGGGGGCCTGGGCGACCTATGGCCTCGGCAGCGAGTCCAGCAACCTGCCGGGCTTCGTCGTCCTCAGTTCCGGCACCGGGCCCAGCGCGGGTACCAACAACTGGTCCAATGGCTTCCTGCCATCGGTCTACCAGGGCACGCCCTTGCGCGGCTCTGGCGATCCGATCCTCTATCTATCCAACCCCGACGGCTTCACGCGCGAGATGCAGCGTTCGCGGCTCGACGCCATCCGCAAGATGAATGAGAAGCGGCGGCGCGAGACAGGTGACGTGGAGATCGACGCACGCATCGCCTCTTACGAACTGGCGTTTCGCATGCAGATGGCCGCGCCGGAGCTATTGGACCTCTCCAGCGAGCCCAAGCAACTGCTCGATCAGTATGGTGTGCATCGCGAGCCCACGCACCAGTACGGCCTGCATTGCCTGCTGGCCCGCCGCATGGTGGAGCGCGGCGTGCGCTTCGTGATGGTGTCGCATGGCAGTTGGGACGACCATAACGATCTCGACAAGAGCATCGAGAAGAACTGCCGCATGACGGACCAGCCCGCGGCGGCACTCCTCGCCGACCTGAAGCAGCGCGGCCTGCTCGACTCAACACTCGTCATCTGGGGTGGCGAGTTCGGCCGTACCCCGATGACCCAACAGCAGCGGCCCGACATCGCCTACGGCCGCGATCATCATCCCAACTGCTACAGCATGTGGCTGGCCGGCGGTGGCATCCGCGCCGGGCAGACGCTGGGCAAGACCGATGAATTGGGGCTGGAAGCCGTGGAAGACCGCATGCACGTCCACGACCTGCAAGCCACCATCCTGCACACCCTCGGCTTCGATCACACCAAGCTTACCTTCCTGCACTCCGGCCGCAACTTCCGCCTTACGGACGTGGAAGGAGCGCCGGTGGCGAAGCTTCTGAAGAAGGGACTGGCATGAGACGGGTTCTCGCGCTTCTACTGTCGACTCCCTTGCTGGCGCCCGCCGCCGTGGATTTCGCACGTGACATCGAGCCACTGCTCGCCTCCCGCTGCCAGGCTTGCCACGGCGCACGCACGCAGATGAAGGGTCTGCGGCTGGATAACCGCGAGGATGCCTTGCGGGTGTTGTCGCCCGGCAAGAGCGAGGCAAGCCTGTTGTTTCGCATGGTGTCCGGCGCGGAAGAGAAGCGCATCATGCCGCCGGTCGGCGCGCGGCTCACGGCCGCTGAAGTGGCGCGTCTGCGTGAGTGGATCGACGGAGGCGCGGTCTGGCCGAAAGGCACCGTTACCAAAGCCGCGCCCGCCCGGCACTGGTCCTTCCAACCCGTCAAGCGGCCGACACCTCCCGCGACTCGCAACCAAATCTGGGCACGCAACGAGATCGACCGCTTCATTCTCGCCCGGCTCGAACGCGAAGCCTGGGAACCGTCGCCCGAGGCGGCGAAGACCACGCTGATCCGCCGCGTGGCGCTCGATCTCACCGGCTTGCCACCGTCGCCCCGCGAAGTAGCGGAGTTCCTGGGCGACAATCGCTCCGACGCCTATGAGCGGTTAGTGGACCGGCTGCTCGAGTCACCCCACTTCGGCGAGCGGTGGGCACGCCCGTGGCTCGATCAGGCTCGCTATGCGGACAGCGACGGATATGAGAAGGACTACGTGCGTCCGCATGCCTGGCGCTGGCGTCATTGGGTCATCAATGCGTTGAACGCCGACATGCCGTTCGATCAATTCACGGTGGAACAGATCGCCGGAGACCTGCTGCCGAACGCCACCATCGATCAGCGAATCGCCACCGGCTTCCACCGCAACACGCTCACCAATCGCGAGGGCGGCGTCAACAACGAGCAGTTCCGCGTGGAGCAGGTGATGGATCGCGCCGCCACGGTGGGCACCGTGTGGCTCGGGCTCACGTTCGGCTGCGCGCAGTGTCACGACCACAAGTACGACCCCATCGCGCAAAAGGACTTCTATCGTCTGTTCGCCTTCTTCAACTCCGCCGGCGAGTTCGATGTTGACGCTCCGCTCGACGGCGAGATGGGACCGTACCTGGCGGCGCTGCCCGAGTATCGGAAGAAGCGCGAGCAACTATTGGCGCAGTACAAGGTAGCCGATTACCAGCCAGCTTGGGAAGCACGGATGAAAGAGGCGCGCGCGAATCCCGGCAAGTGGACCGATTGGGATCACGCCTTCGACGCCCTGACGAAATACCTGGACAACGCGGAGCGGATTCTCGACACGCCCCCGGCGGAACGCTCGCTGAAGCAGACCGATGCGATGACGGATCACTTCATCAAGAACTACCATCGCGTGATCCCCAAGGATCTTTGGGCGGACCTGAAGTTCACCGAACTGCGCAAGCAACTGGCGGAACTGCGCGCTGGCTTCCCGGCCATCAGTGAGGCTCCGGTGCTGGTGGAGGAAACCCCGCGCGCGTCTCACGTGCTGACGCGCGGAGATTGGAAAAATCCCGGCGCGAAGGTGATCGCGGAGGTGCCTGGCTTCCTGCATGCACCGCCGGCCAACGCCGCCCCTTCGCGGTTAACGCTAGCCCGCTGGCTGGTCGCTCCCGACAACCCGCTCACCGCGCGCGTGGCCGTGAATCGCATGTGGCAGGAGCTGTTCGGGCGAGGCTTGGTACGCACCTCGGACGACTTCGGCGCGCAGGGCGAGAAGCCTTCGCATCCGGAACTGCTCGACTGGTTGGCGGCGGAGTTCATGGAGTCGGGCTGGAAGCGCAAGGCGCTGCTCAAGCGGATGGTCACGTCGGCAACGTACCGGCAGTCGTCGCATGCACGGCCCTCCATCGATGCCCGCGATCCCGGCAACGCGCTGCTCTCGCACCAGTCACGGCTTCGCTTGCCGGCCGAACTGATTCGCGATTCGGCACTCCACGTCAGTGAACTGCTCTACCCCGCGGTCGGCGGCCGTAGCGTGCGCCCGCCCATGCCCAAGGGCGTGATGGATCTGGCGTACGGCACCGATGTGGGCTGGACCGAAAACACCGGTCGCGAACGCTACCGCCGCGGGCTGTACATTCACTTCCAGCGCACGGTGCCTTATCCGCAACTGATGAACTTCGACACTCCTGACGCGACAGTTGCCGCGTGCAAGCGAGAGCGCTCCAATACGTCCCTCCAGGCGTTGAACCTCTTGAACGACCCGGTGTTCGTCGAGGCCGCGCAAGCGCTGGCTGCCCGCCTCCTGCGTGAGAAGGCGGGTGAGGACATAGCCCCACGCATCGAGCATCTGTTTCAGCTTTGCCTCGGCCGCGCACCCAGCCGCCGGGAAGCGGAGTTGTCCGCACAGTACTATCGCCGGCAGACCAGCATCTTCGAGAAGGACGCGACCGCCGCGGCAGCCCTCTTCCCGTTGGAGATCCCTGGGACATCACGCATCGAAACCGCCGCCTGGACCGGCGTGGCTAGCGCCATTCTCAACCTGGACGAGTTCATCACACGGGAGTAGCAGGAGATGATGCCACACAAGAACCGCCGTGAATTCTTCCGCTCGTTCAGTGGCATGCTGGGCGGGGTTGCGCTGACCAGCCTGCTGGCGGCTGAGACCGCCGGCCCGCTGGCGCCGAAGCAGTCGCACTTTCCGGCGAAAGCGAGGAACGTGATTTTCTTCTTTCAGGACGGCGGCCCCAGCCACATCGATCTGTACGACCCGAAGCCGGCACTGCAGAAATGGCATGGCCAGCCCCTGCCTGCCTCAATGACCAAGGATCTCAACTTCGTCTTCGTGAAGCCGGATGCCAAGGTGCTGGGCTGTGAACGTGTGTTCAAACCTTACGGGCAGTCGGGCACCGAATTCTCCGACTACCTCCCGCATATCGGAGCCAATGCCGACGACATCTGCCTGATCCGGTCGATGCACACCGATGCCTTCAATCACCACCCCGGGCAGGCGTTGCTGTTCAGCGGCTCCACACAGTTCGGCCGGCCCACCGCGGGCGCCTGGGTCTCCTATGGACTCGGTAGCGAGTCGCAGAACCTGCCGGCTTTCGTGGTGCTGAGTTCGGGCAAGGGATCGAGCGGCGGCGCCACCAACTGGGCCAGCGGATTCCTGCCGTCCACGTACGCGGGCACCGTATTCCGTAACTCGGGTGAGCCGATTCTCTACCTGCCCAATCCTCCGGGCGTCACAGCCGAGACGCAGCGCGCCCGGCTCGATCTGATTCGCAGTCTCAACGAGGAGCGCCAATACGAAACCGGCGATGCCTCCATTGCCAGCCGCGTTCACTCCTACGAACTCGCGTTCCGCATGCAGTCCGCCGCACCGCAGCTTCTCAACTTCTCGAAGGAGTCCGCCAAAACGCTCGAAGAATATGGCGTGAATAAGGAGCCAACCCATCCCTATGCCGTGAACTGCCTGCTGGCCCGGCGCATGGTGGAGAGCGGTGTGCGATTCGTCATGCTGGCCCACTCCAGTTGGGATCATCACCAGGAACTCAATAAGAAGCTTAAGGTCAACTGCGACGTCACCGACCGGCCGATCGGCGCGCTGATTCGCGACCTCAAGGGCCGGGGCCTGCTCGACTCCACGCTGCTCATCTGGGCCGGCGAGTTCGGACGCACGCCGATGGGACAACTGGAGCGCGTCGACGAGGATCCGGGGCGCGACCATCATCCCAACTGCTTCAGTATCTGGGCGGCGGGCGGCGGCATCAAGGGCGGCCAGGTCATCGGCAAGACCGACGACATCGGGCTGCAAGTGGCCGAGGATCCCGTCCACATTCACGACCTGCAAGCCACCATGCTTCACTGCCTTGGGCTGGAGCACACCCGCCTCACCTACCGCCACATGGGGCGCGACTTCCGGTTGACCGACGTAGGCGGCAAAGTAGTGGGGCAAATGCTCGCATGACACCACGAAGGACGTTTCTCGCCGGCTCCCTGACGGCAACCACCATGACTGACCTTTCCGCGGCTAACACCCGGGGCTCGCGCATTGACTCGCAGAGCCATCTCTTCTCCGAGGAGTTTCTCAAACTCCTCGAAAAACGCAAGACATCGCCGTACATCTACCGGAAAGGGGCGGACCGTTATGTCGTGGTCGGCGAATGGCACCGCCGGCTGATGCCGAGGCATACCGATGCGGCAGCCAAGATCGCCGACATGGACAAGGCCGGCATCGAGATGACGGCACTCAGCATCAACGATCCAGGTCCGGAGCTGTTTGGCAGCGATTCGAACGCGATGGCGGTGATGCTGAATGACTTCATCGCCGACACGGTCCGACAGCATCCCAAGCGCTTCTTCGGACTCGCCACGCTGCCCTTCCATTCCCCGGACGAGACGATGAAGGAGTTCGACCGCGCCATCGGCAAGCTGGGGATGAAGGGCATCCTGCTGTACTCGAATCTCGATGGCAAGTTCCCCGACGAGCCCGCGTACCGGCCCTTATACGCCGAGGCAGAACGGCGCAACGTCCCCATCCTGCTGCATCCGGCGTTGCCGATGACGTACAGCGCGGTGAGCGACTACCAGATGGTCCCGATGCTCGGTCTGATGTTCGATACCACCATCGCGCTCTGCCGGCTGATTCTCTCCGGCGTTCTCGACCGGCATCCGAATCTCAAGCTGGTCTGCCCGCATGTGGGCGGCGCGCTGCCATTCCTTATCGGCCGCGTGGATCACCAGACCATGGTGCTCAAACGTGGCGCCGAGAACATACGCATGGCACCGAGCGAGTACCTCAAGCGGATCTATCTCGACACGGTCTCGCCGATCCCGATGGCCATCCGCTACGGGATCGACTTCGTGGGCGCCGACCGCATGCTCTACTCGAGCGATCATCCGTGGGTCGACCCATCGCTGATTGCCGGGCATGTGGAGAGCTTGAAGCTGCCGGCGGCCGACGAGACGAAAGTCTTCACCACGAACGCGAAAAGGTTGTTCAACCTGTGAGGATGAGTCGACGTAGTTTGCTGGCTACATCGGGAGCGGCAGTCCTCGAAGCCGCGGGCCCTCCCGCGCGCTTCCGCCTGGCCATTTGCAGCGAGACCTTTCCGGGCGCTTCCTTCTCTGGCATCTGTGAAGCAGCCCGCCGGACGGGATACACCGGGATCGAGATCGACCCGTCCAATCTGAGTGCCGACCCTGCCTCCCTGAGCGCCGCCGAACGCCGGTCGCTGAGTAACCAGATGAAGGAGAACGGGCTGCACTATTGCGGTCTGCATTCCTTCCTGAAGGCTCCGGCGGGACTGCATCTGACCACTCCGGATACAACGGTGCGCACGCGCACCTGGGACTACTTCACGCGGCTCATCGACCTGGCAGCCGATCTCGGCCCGTCTCCCGTGATGGTCCTGGGCTCTTCCAAACAGAGGCAGGCGATCGGCGGCACAACGCCTTCCGATGCAGCCAAGCGGCTGGCCGAGGGCCTCAGCGGCGTTGCGCCACAGGCGGCCCGGCGCGGCGTCACGATTCTGGTGGAGCCGCTGGCGCCGCATCTCTGCAACGTGGTCAATACCATGGCCGAGGCAATCGCCATCGTGGATCAGGTGAACAGTCCCGCCGTGCAGTCGATGTTCGACACCCACAACACCACTGCCGAAACCGCGCCGCTTCCGGAGGTGATTCGCAAACACTTCCCGCGCATCCGCCATGTGCATTTGAACGAGTTCGACGGACGCTATCCCGGCGCCGGCAACTTCGCGTTTCGCCCGGTGCTGCAGACCTTGCGCGATCTCAACTACCGGGGCTGGCTCTCGGTGGAGGTCTTCGATTTTAAACCCGATGGCGAGACCGTGGCCCGTCTCGCCGCCGATCGGATTCGCTCTATCGAAGCGGGCCTCAAATAGTCCTGAGGAGAAGGAAATGATGAACCGGCGATATTTCATAATGGGTACGGCGCTGGCCGCCACGGCCGCACGCAGAACGGCGGTTGCCGCCAGCGATCAGGTCAATCTCGGCATCATCGGCGTGGGCGGCCGCGGCCGGCACCTGCTCGATGCCTACGCCAAGATCAACGGCGTGAACGTCAAGTATCTTTGCGACGCGGACAAGACGTCGCTGGAGAAGGCGCAGGCCATCGTCACGAAGCTGGGCATTCCCAAACCGGCCGAAGTGAACGACATGCGCCGGCTGTTGGACGATAAATTGGTCGACGCCGTGGTGGTGACGACTCCGGATCACTGGCACGCCCCGGCCGCGATTCTCGCCTCGGACGCGGGCAAAGACGTGTACGTGGAAAAGCCCGCCTCGCACAACATCCGCGAAGGCCGGCTCATGATCGACGCGGCCCGCCGCAACGGGAAGCTCATGCAAGTCGGCACGCAGTCCCGAAGCAGGGAATCCACCGTGCGCGCCATCGAGCTTATCAAGTCCGGCAAGATCGGCAAGGTGCTGATGGCCAAGGCGTGGAACATCCAGCTACGCGACGATATCGGTCATAAGGAAGATGGCCCTGTGCCGCCCGGCGTCGACTACGAGACATGGCTTGGCCCGGCGCCGTGGATTCCGTTCAACGAAAACCGCTTCCATTACAAGTGGCACTGGCATTGGCACTTCGGCACCGGCGATGCGGGCAACGATGGCGCGCATCAGATCGACATCGCCCGTTGGGCGCTCGGCGTCAGCTATCCCACGCGCGTGAGCGGATCGGGGCGCAAGGTGTTCTTCAAGGATGACCAGCAGACGCCGGACACGATGCTGGCCAACTTCGACTATGAAAACGGCAAGAGTCTGATCTGGGAGCAGCGCATCTGGAACCCCTATGGCATGAACGAAATCGAGAACGGTGTTGGCATCTACGGCACCGAAGGGATGATGCACATCGGTCAGTACAACCGGCGTTGGGGTTACAAGATCTTCGACAGCAAGGGCAAGATGGTCCAGCACGACGATGCCGGTGACAGCGACGCGATCCACCAGCAGAAGTTCGTCGAGTGCATCCGCTCCCGCAAACTGCCGCCTGGCGACATTATGGAAGGGCACCTCTCGGCGATCCACTGCCACTTGGCCAACATCGTTGCCCGCACGGGCCGCAATGTCGCGTTCGATCAGGAAACCGAGACGATTGCGAATGACGCGAGCGCCAACCTGCATGTTAAGCGCGCCTACCGGACGCACTGGGGGACGCCTAAGCTAACGTAGTCTGGGTCTGCGCGGCGCTTCGCCGCGCCTCCGCGTCGAAAGCGTGCGTCGGCTGTTCCAACGGCGAACACAACGCGTTCACGGACCTCGTCGAGTTCAAGGGCACATACTATCTCACCTTTCGCACTTGCCCCGACGGACACATGGTCCACCCTACCTCCGCCATTCTCGTCCTTGCAAGCCGCGATGGCGACGAATGGCGGGAGGTTCACGCTTCAGTGTGTCCCGGCGCGATGTCCGCGACCCGCACTTTCTCATCTTTCAGAACAAACGCTGCGCGGTTCCGGATTCACGGTAGCGCTGGGTGCAACTCGAATCGTCAATCCGGTGGGAGAAATTGCGGCCGGACAGTCCGGCCAAATTGCTCGTATAGTGGTGATCCATTGGTCTAGCATGCGAAATCGCCGGGGGCGGCTGTACTCGACACAGCCGAGTTGATTGGCCAAACCGAACTCACCAAAGATCGGGATCGACTCCGGGCCCTTCGCTTTGAAGCAACGGTAGCTGAGCCACATATAGAGGTCCAGGACGGCCGGGGCTCCGCCCAGTAGTTTGACCGCTTCGAGGTCGTTCGGGATTGGATGAGCAAGGATTTCCCGGTAGAAGTCATCTCATTCCCTGGCGAGAATGCCCGCGTTTCCTGCAACTCGGTCGGCCACGGTGTCGAAGCTGCCTCCTGGTTCTCTCCGCTAAACCTTGACCCCAGCACGGCGATGAGGCTATTCGTAGCCACCGGCTGCTCCCGTTTCAGACTCGCCAAACTCACTACGCCGCCGGTATCGATCAGCGGCTGTAGCCGGTTTTCCACGACACCGCCCGTGATCGGGATGCGTGCCTCCAGGCTTGGTACCTCCGATTGCACGTTCGCCACCATGGCGACGTTCGACGCTCGCACCGTGCGCGCCGTCCAGGCTCCCGTCCATCGTCCGTTGCCTAACAGCCGTGAGTTGCAGCGGCGGATCGTTGGTCGAGAAGCTGACCGTGACGCGCCCGTTATTCACCGGATCCCCGCAGTCGTCTGCGCCGACGACCTCAACAGCTTCCGGCCATCCTGCCGGCGTGACGCTGGGCGAATTGGAACGCTTTGCGCTGGCGGAGTCGGACACGGAAGCCGCACCGCGATGCAGCGGGCGAGGCGGAGGTCACCGAACGGAGCACGTTGTCTCGCCTGTATCGGGAGCGGGGATTTTTCGTCCGGCCACTATGGGGGGGCACTGGTGCTTGGCGTCCCAAAGGCCACATGGACGCACGGGGGTACGGCGTCGCGGCATCGGCAGCAGGCGGAAAACGGTCTATATACCTGCTTCTAAGTAGCCGAAGGAAAGCTCCCCAGCAAATACTGGTCGTTCCAGTGGAAGTTCATGGGCAACCCACTCTCACCCGCAACGGCCGCAAAGGCGAGATCAATGGTTTCTCCGGCCTCAACCCTCCGAGGATGGGTCAGCGGAAAGAAGCAGTGCTGCCAGATGGTCGGCGCTGTATCCGGGCCCGTTCGCAACACGACGCCCTCGCATAGCTCCGACTCGAACCACCCGGCGAAGCCATCCAGCCGCCCGGAGCGATTCGCCTCGAAATGCAAATTCGATCGGATCGGTCTACCTGTGGTCGCTGACGCGATCTCGACACATGCCGCACTCTGCGGACGAGCCAGTAGTTCCTCCTGCGCAAAGTACGTGAGATAAATATTGCTTCGCGCCATCATGGCAGCCGGGCGAAAGTCGAAACCGAAGCGCGCCTTCTCGAAGCAGTTCACATAGCCGTGACCCGCCTCCGATTCCACCGGCGCAAGCCACACCGATACATCCCGGGGAATCACCTTGCCGCCGGGGCGCAGGCATCGCCGCGCGAGCTCTGCGACAAGCGGGATCATCGTTCCGCCCACGCCGGCCATTCCGTAGCACTCGGAAACCAGTAAGTCTACCGGCTCCGGAGCATGCCAGCCCCGTGCATTTTGCTTGATGATTTCGATGCGATCGCCATAGCCATTGACGCGGGCGAGTTCGCGTGCCAGACCCGCGATGGAGGCATGTTCCAAGGCGTAGACTTTTCGGGCCCCCGCGCGGCAGGCCGCCAGAGATGATAAGCGACCAGACGATGTCCTTGCCGTTGGGGGAGTACTTGGTGAGGAAGGCTTTGGAGACGGCGAAGTTGAGGTTGATGGAGCCGAAGCCTTTGCCGGAGAAGTCGCCTGAGTCGGTCTTGCCGGCGACATAGGTATGGCCGGTGTGGTCGACGGCGACGGCGGCGGCGTCTTCGGTGCGGTTGCCGCCGAGGTAGGTGGAGAACAGGAGACGGGGGGCATCCTGTGGGGTTTGGGCGGCGGCGAGGGCGGCCGAAAGGAACAAAACGAAGCGAACGATGCTCGTGCCATACGGGATCGCGGGAATGCGAGTGGGGATTGGCTCACCGAACCCAATGCCTGGAGCGAGATGATGACGTGCAGGAGAACCATGCCGCTGCCAGGCCCTATTGCCGCTGCCGTTCCGTTTCTGGCCTTGGCGTTCGTCGCCTACCTGCGCTGGCTTCACGGTGACGAGCACTACAACGTGGAGCGCCATGCCCACGAGTTGAACCGGTCTGACGACTATCGCCTGGTGAAACTGCGGCTGGGCGACGAAAGGGACGGATAAGGGAGGACGGCGGCGCGAAGGTCAGAATTTGCGGGCGGCCCAGCAGGCGAGAGAGGCAGCGAAGACGAGGTCGTCGTGTTCGGCCGTGTCGGTGGCGCCAATGGAGGTACCGCTGGCGCGGTGGATGCGTTTGAGGTTTAGGAGTTCGCGGCCTAGCGAGGGCGCGTGCTGGACATTGGCGCCGACGCGGAGTTCGCCGTTTTCCAACTGGATGGCGATGCCATCGAGCAGGTCGAGGCGGGGCACACGATAGGTGCCGGCATTGAGGGTGGCCTGGTCGCCGCCGGTGATGACGATAGGGGCGAGACGGCCGCCGAGGGGCTCCTTGCGAAGCGACTCGACAACGGGCGAACCGACGCCGGTGGCATCGACAGCGATGGTGGTGACACCCATTCGCGCGGCGGCACGGGAGAGTTCGGCGACGCGGCTGACAATGCGGGACCAGGGCGTACCGAGCGGGATGCGTTCGAGGTGGCGGATGTCAAAGCGGCGGCTGATGACGAAGCCGAAATCCCTGGGATCGCGTTCGTTGGCGACTTCGCGATAGCGTTCGAGGACGGCGATCGCGGTGAAGTCGCACTTCTGGCCGAGGTCGACGCCGAGGAAGACTTCGACTTTGCCGGCGACGTTGGTACGCGGGCCTTCGACGAAGTGGCAGAGTTCGCCCCAGGGGTCGCCGCGGAAGGGGGTGACGTCCTTGGAGAGCATCTGGTCAACGGCGTGGCGGCTGACGAGGCCTCCATCGACCTGGGTGAACTCACATTCGTACTCCTGCATGTACTTTTCGTGGCCGAGGTCGTGTCGATTGCGGGCGATTTCGGATGGGGTAACGCGCGGGTTTTCCGAGGCTCTGGCGGAGACGCGCTCCCACTGTTCGCCGAACTCCCAGGCCTGCCAGAAGAAGCCCTGCTGGCCGTTGGGGGTGCTCATGACCCAGAGTTCGCCGGTGCGGGAGAGCATGGGGCGGACGGTGTGATAGATGCTGTCGCGCACCCAGCCAGCCTCATCGATGACGAGGAGGGAGGCAGAGGAGAATCCGCGGATGGTGCCCTCGGTGCCGGGCACGCCGACAATACGGCTGCGGTTGGGGAGGAGGAGGGAGATGTCGTTGTGGCCGTCGCCGCGCGGTTCGACGCCGAGGCGGCGGAGGAATTCGGCGGCCTTTTCGACGAATTCGCCGCTTTGGCGCGCGACTGGAGACACGACGAGCGTGAGAGTGCGCGGGAAGTGCCAGGCCTGGTGCACCGCTTTGGCGGCGGTGACGGTGGACTTGCCCCACTGGCGGAAACAGTTCAGCAGGCAGCGGCTCCAGCGGCGGCTGAGCAACCGCTCCTGCTGCGGATCGGGAGTGAAGCCGAGTTGGTGTTTGGCGAACCAGGCGGCGTCGAGCATGCCGCGGGTGCGGGTGAACACCTCTTCGGGAATCGAATCATTCGGGCGGCGCATAACCTGCCTCCTGTTGGACTTCATCGAGCAACTGCATGACGCGGCTCTGCACGTTGGGGTCGCGGCCGATAGCGAGCCATAACAGGCGAATCATCTCAGCGTTCTGCTGGTCTTCGCGCAAGGCGGAGCCGGAGCGGCGGAACTTGGTGGTCACTGGATCGCACGCGCGGCGGTACGGGCCGACTCTGCGAGTGAGCCAGATGGAGCCGTTGGCCATAGAGACCTCCTTGTCGATGAGGGCGCCGGTGCCGGATGCGGCGCGGCGCGGTGATTGCGATGCGAACGCGGCGGGCCGGATGGCGCGGGTGCGGACGCGGTGGCTGTTGTTTCGATTGCGGTTGCGCTTGCGGTTGCGTTTCCGGTTGGTACCGGCTCGGCGGCGGGCGGTGCGGCCGGCTGCGGAGAGGGGTCCGAACGGGAGGGTTCGGGATGTACCTCAGGTTTGTCTGGCAACTGGGGAACCTGAGGAACGAGTGACGGTTGGTCAACGAGTTCCGGGGTGTCCTCGGGCTGCGAGAGGCCGGTTTCGGGGCCGGGCTCGGGCTGCGGCTGCGGCGCGGGCTCCGGTTGTGAGTCGGGCTCGGACTCGGGTTGTGGTTCGGGCTCCGGGTCGGGCGCGGGCCCGGGCGAAGACAGCGGTTCCGAGTCGGGCTCCGGGTCGACAATCGCTTCGGCGGGATCGGCGTCGTCCTCATCTTCCGGTAGCCAGGGCGTCTGGAGTTCGGGAACACGGCGGAGCTTGACGAGATCGTCGAGAGCGGTGCGCTGGAGGCGCAGGATGCGCTGTTCGTAACGATGGAGGGACTCCAGGGTCTGCCGATTGTCCTGGTAGGCCGTATAGGCGATCTCGGGGGCGCCGGCGTTGTTGTAGTGGTCGGCGATGGTGATCTCCGCTTCGGCACGGGAACAATTGAACGCGGCGGTTTCCATGCAAACGGCGCGGCGTAGACGCCAGGCGGACTCAGCGATGCGCTGGACGAAGTCGGCCTCGACCTCGTCCATGGGGGCGAAGCGGGCGTGGTATTGGGCGACGATGTGGTCGAAGAGTTTGCCGTTTTCGTCGTCGAGCACGATGTGCTTGTTGCCCGCGAGGCCATGCGTGATGGCGTTGCGAGAGACGGCTTCCTTGCCGGCAGCGGTTTTGGGACCTTTCGACTTGGCCCCGTTCCGGCGCGAAACCTCAGCGCGTTGCGCAGCAGATAGCGGGTGTTTGCTTCTGGGCATGGCTTGAGCGTACACGAGGGATCGGGGATGGCTGGAGTTAAGTTATTGAGCGGATTGGGGAAGGGCGGGATTTTGCGGGTGGGAATGGGGGATGGGGGCTACACAAAATCCTACACCCCTGGGGTTTGGGGGTGGGTGGTGACGGCCGGGCGTGAGCTTGTATCTGGGATCGCTAAGGTTCTGAGAGCGGCGCCAATGGCGTGGAAGATTTGGGCGATCTCCAGAGATAGCGGGGACGATAGCAAGAGGTATCAGGAGAGGCCGTCAAAGCTGCGCCAAAGGAGGCAACGCGATGAAGGCCCCCACGCTCGTGGAGTGGAAGCGTTGCGTGTGGCGGTGGACGAGATGGTTGCGTTGTACAAGAAAGACAGGAAGGCGCTGCCAACCGGGCAACGAGTGGCAGGGATTAGGCTACGAAGATGTTGAGGGTTAGGTAGTTGGGGTGCCTGGTAGTGTCCGGGAATCTGTGTAAACGGCTCCCGAGTAGTGCGGTTTGGTCCGGTACTGGCGAAGACGAAAGCTTCTAAGCTCATCCCGCCGGAGCCGCCCGTCGCAGAACTATGCTGGCAGAACGGCGCGCAGTGCGCA
>JAEUQF010000353.1 GCA_016789745.1 Bryobacterales bacterium | reverse complement strand
CTGCGGGGGTTTGTCACCGGACTGGCCGGCAACAATAACAACCGCCGTGGCCTGAGCGGCGGTTTCGAATATGGCATCAAGCAGTGGATGCTCTTCGGCGGTGGCGGGTCGCTCTACGCCGACGATTACAAGACGCCGCTGGGCACGATCGAGAACTCGCGCACGCATGCCAACAACGCCAACATCGGGATCGGCCGCTATACCGACAAGCTGTTCTTCAACTTCGGCTACAACTGGCAAGATGGCCAGTACGGAATACCGGTGGAACCCGAAACCGAGGAAGAGCACGAGGAAGAAGGACATGGCCATCATGGTCCGGTCTCCATCCCCTTCCGCCGCCACAATCTCCGGCTGAACGCCGGAGTCCGCAATCTGGACAATGCGTTTCTGGACAACGTCCAACTGACGCTGAACTACAGCGACTGGCTGCATCGGGAAAAGGAAGGCGATGAGGTAGCTAATCAGTTCTTTAACAAAACGTTTGTCTATCGCGGCCTGTTTGAGCAGAGACAGAAGGGCAAGTTGGGCGGCAGTTTCGGTTTCTGGGGCATGACTCGCGATTATAAGGCGATCGGCGAAGAAGCGATCACACCGCCGGTTACCCAGAATGCGTTCGCAGCGTACGCCGTGGAAGGGATGAACTTCGAGCGGTTCCGGCTGCAGTTCGGCGGGCGTGTGGAACACAACCGCTACAATCCGGAAGATCTCAAGAGCCGCAGCTTTACGGGTGCCTCCGGCTCCATCGGCTTGAATGCCGGACTCTGGAAGGGCGGTACCTTCGTGACGAATTTCACGAGCTCTTTCCGCGCCCCGGCACTGGAGGAACTCTACGCCAACGGGCCGCACGCCGGCAACCTCACCTATGAAATCGGCGATGCCGCCCTGCGCCGCGAGCGAGGCAACGGCATTGATCTTTCGCTGCGCCACTCCACCAACCGCCTGCGGGCAGAGGCGAACTTCTTTAACTACTGGCTCAGCAGCTACGTCTTCCTTGCCCCTAATGGCGAGGAGGAAGATGGCTTTCCGGTGGGCCTGTACAGCCAGGGGGACAGCCGGTATCGAGGCTTTGAAGGGCGCCTTGCCGCCGGCCTCCATCCCAACGTCTGGTTGCACCTGGGTGTGGACACCGTGAATGCGCAACTCACCTCCGGGAACATGCCGCTGCCGCGCATCCCACCGGTGCGGGGGCGCGTGGGGACGGAGTTCCGCTGGCGCAGTCTGGTGGTAACGCCGGAACTGGTTGTCGCGGACCGCCAGGATCGGCTCTACTTCAATGAGACGGAAACCGCCGGCTACGCGGTGGTGAATCTGAAGGCCCTTTACTCCATCACCACCAAACACACGCTGCACCTGTTCGGCTTCAACCTGTTTAACGCGTCCGACCGGTTGTACCGCAATCACCTGTCGTTCATTAAGTCTTTCGCGCCGGAGATGGGGCGCGGTGTCCTGTTCACTTACACGCTGCGTTACTTCTAGTTATTCGAGAACCACCGCGGCGGCGGTGTTCATCTGGTCGATTTCGATGCCGGTGCCTTCCGGAGTGTCGTAAATCTCCAGCTTGCGCGGCTCGCCTTCCGGTGTCAGCAGTTTCGCCGATTTGTACTTGCCCTGGACGAACGCGGTGACGCTCTCCACGGGATAACCGGTGTAGTTCACCAGATGCAGGACCGCCTTGCTGCCGTCGGCATTACGCATCAGGTAAGACAGGGTTCCGGAAACGTTGAACATGCGGACCCCGAAGTTCTTCCGCTGTACGGCCAGGTGCAGTTCGGGCCAAATTTTCTCCAACTGCTTGTAGTCCTCCTTGGTGAAGGTGAACTGTCCGTCGGCTGGTTCCGGCATAGAGAAGCCTTTCTCTCCGGTGACGACCTTCCCGCCCTTCAAAGCAAATTTCTCGATTAGGGAGCGCTGGTCTTCGGTATACGACTGCGGGTGGATGGCCACCGTAACCTTGGTGCCATCCAGTTTGGTCTCGGTCAGTTCGCGGGATTGCATGGCGCGCACTGGCGTGTTCAACACGGCGAGCATGTCCAACAGATTGCCGGTGACGTAGGCGCCCGCCTGCAGATCCTGGACCAGAGCCAGCTCCGCAAACGGCTGCATCGACTTCCACGCGGTGTTGTTCTCATAGAAGCGCAGGTGCTGTTGGATTTTCGTCCAATCGGCGGCGGCCTTCTCTTCGCCAGCCAAAAGCCGCTTACGAAAGCTGTCGTCCAGGCTGACCACCCAGCGCGCGCCCACGGTGGCGGCATCGGCGATGGCCACTGCATAGCGCGTGCCGTCCCATTCGGTGCCGGGCGGCGGGGTATTTGCCATCCAGAAGGTTCCGGAGCGGACTGCGTGGACATAGCGCAGGAAGCCGGTGTTGGTGTGGATCCAGGCGCTGCCGGTGGGCGCGGCTTCGGTCGTCTTCGGGCCGCTGTGCTCAACCTCAATACCCGGCCAGACGCCTTGCGTGGTTCCCGCTACGCCTTTTTCCTCCAGATGCAAGTCGCGCCGCGCTGCCAACGCGACGACCGGCAAGCCGGCAGGCCCGGCGAGGCGACCGCCCTCGGTAACCAAGGCATCGAACCTGGCGGGAACGCGGCGCGCCTGTTCGGCGGACCGCACCACCGCCAACGCCAGCAATCCGCGTTCACGGACTGCCGGCGCCAAGGCCCATTGCGGCTCTTCCAGCAACAGGCAGTTGACGGGGGAATCTTTCAACAACGTCAGGGAAGCCGGATCGGCACTGATCCAGCGCATGGGAACGCAACCGGCAAGGGTTACGGCAACGGCAGTAGCCGCAAGCATACTAGGGCTCCAGATGAATGATGGCAAACGCCGGCACTACGTCGATATCGACGCCCGTCGCTTCGCCTTCATCCACGTCGTAGGGTTCCACCGCTTTCCTCGTCCCCTCCGGCGTCTCCATCCAAGCTTTCTTGAATCGCCCCAGTACATGCGCCGTAACGGACTCGATCGGGTAACCGGAATAGTTCACCAGGTGAAGCACGGCGCGCTTGCCACCGCTCTCGGCCTGGAAATAAGACAGCATGCTCGACACATTGAACAACCGCACGCCCAGATTCTGGCGGTTGATCATGGTGTTCATTTCTTTCCAGATCTGGTCTAACTTCTCGACGTCTTTGGCGTCCACCGTGATCTGGTCGGCACGCGCGGCGGGCATCTTCCAACCGGGAGGGCCATTCAGCACCGTGCCTCCCTTGCGGGTGAAGTCCTTGAGCGTCTCCTTTTGCTCCGGAGTCAGGCCTTCGGGATATACATTCACGGCCATCTTCGCGTCCTTCAGGTTTTCCAAAGACAGGCGCGATCCCGGCACCGGCCGGATGGGCGTATGTTTCACCGAAATCATGTCCAGCACGCTTCCCGAGAGGAGCGCGCCACTGTCGGCATCCTGCACCACCGCCATGCGGCCAAACGCGGGCACCTCGCGATACTGCCGAGCCTGTTCGTAGAAGGCCAGGTGCTTGCCAATGCGTTTCCAATCCTTGATGGCTTTCTCGTCGCCGGACAGCAGCCGCTGGTTGAAGTCGCGATCGAGAGCGACAATCCACCGCGCGCCCACCATGGCCGCATCGCCAATCGCCATGAAGTAGCGGTCCAGCGGCAGTACCTTGCCTTCGGGCGGCGTCACGCCCATCCAGAACTCGCCTTTGTGCATGGCGCGGGCAAAGCGCAGAAAGCCGGCATTGGTGTCGATCCATGGCCCTCCGCTGGGGGCCGCATGCGCGCCTTCCTTTTCGTCTACCGGCTTGATGCCGGGGAACACCCCTTGCGCTGTACCCAATACCGGCGCGCCGGAATCAAAGGCGATCTTCACGCGCACCGGCAACTCCACCACGGCCAACTCCGCGGCCTGTGCGGCCTTTCGAAGCGCGCCGGCATCCGGCAGGTCGCCCTCCAGAACCACGCCCGTCAGCGCCTGCTCCTTCGCGGTTCGTACAGCCTGCAACCCATCGCCGCCCGGCCGGACCACTCCCAACACAGCGATGTTTCGCTCCGCAGCTTTCTTGTGAAACGCCGCCGACCAATCCTTTTGTTCCAGCAAGAGGCAGTTGATGGGCGTGTCCTTCAGCAGGTCCAGCGTGACCGGGTCATGCGAAGCCCAGCGGGCGGGTACCCACGCCGAGACTCCGGCGATGAAGAACAGAGCGGCAAACATGGGGCTGCCTTTAGGATCGCATGAAGGCGAAGGCAAAGCCGTTGGCGGCCACCTGTGCCAGTTCCTGCTCGCTGAAACCGAACACCCGCGCCGCGGTCTCATACTCGTTCAGCAGGTCTGTGCCGAACATCGGCGGATCGTCGGTGTTCAGCGTGATCGGCACGCCTGCGTCGAACAGACGCCGCAGTGGATGCTCTTCGATGCTGATGATGGAGCCAGTACGCACGTTGCTGACGGGGCATGCTTCCAGCGGGATGCGCTGGTCCGCCAGATGCCGCACGAGTGCAGGATCCTCAATGGACCGCACGCCGTGGCCAATGCGTTCGGCACCCACCTCCAACGCCTGCCACACCGAATCCGGCCCCATCCATTCGCCGGCATGACATACCAGATGCAGCCCGCCGCGCCGCGCCGTGGTGAACACATCGGCGAATTCCCGGGCTGGGCCGCTGGTCTCATCGCCGCCGAGCCCAAACGCCACCACGCCATCGTCACGATGCTTCACTGCCAATTCCGCAACCGCGCCGGCCGCCTCCACGCCCCACTGCCGCACCGCGTCCCAGATCCACCAAACCTCGACATCGCTCGCGGCTGCGGCCTCCCGCACCGCCTGGTGCACCGCCGCCACGTCCTGCTTCTTCCACAGCAACACGCCGACTGCCAGCGTCAACTCCACATAGCGGACGTTCTGCGCCGCGAGCTTCCGCAGCAGATGCCGCGTCGCGATGGCGTAGTGCTCCGGCGTTTGCAGATTCCGCGCCACCCAGCCGAAGTTCTGAAGAAACTCGAGGAACGTGTTGTAGTGGTAGCGGGCCTCGATCTCCGCGGGATCTAATGCCGGGTTTATCGCCGCCAGCGTCCCGGCATCAATCGACCCTTCCAGGTGCAGATGCAGTTCCGCTTTCGGCAAGGACTGAAGGTATTCACGCATTGTTGCCATAATAGCGGTCGTGACTTCTGGCGACATCGAAGCGATTGTGCGCGGCCGGCACCATGATGTGTTTCGCATCCTTGGCCCGCACGAGACGGCG
>JAEUQF010000347.1 GCA_016789745.1 Bryobacterales bacterium | reverse complement strand
CCCGGGCTCTCCGGCGTGCCAGGTTCCGGTGGCCTCGGCCTATTCGGCGCAACTCACGCTGGCTCCCGGCGAACTGACGAACGGCGATCCGGTGGCGTTCATCACGGCCTATCCCAGCGGCACCCCGCAGCCGGGCATATCGAACATGAATGCCCTGTTCGGGTATGCGGTGGCGAACAGCGCCATCATCCCGGCGGGCGTGAACGGCAGCATGGACGTGTTTGCGTACAACGCCACGAACCTGATCGTAGACGTCAACGGCTACTTCGCACCCGATGACGGGAGCGGCCGCGGGCTGTACTACTTCCCGGTGACGCAGTGCCGCGTACTGAACACGCAGGATCCGTCGTTCTCCGGAGCGTACGGAGGGACCGCGCTGACACCGACCAGCGACCGCACGGTACCCATCCCGTTCGGACGCTGCGGCGGGTTGCCCGCAACCGCCAAGGCCTGGGCACTGAACGCCTCGGTGACGCCCAACGGGCAAGGGATGCCCTACCTGAGCCTGTGGCCCAGCGGCACACCGTTCCCGAACGTTTCGCAATTGAACGCGTTCCAGGGCCAGACGCTGGCGAACTCCGGAATCGTGCCGGCGGCGGCCAATGGCTCGATTGAGATGAAGGTGGCCGGCACCACGCACGCCACGCTCGAAGTGGCGGGATACTTCAGCCGGTAAGAGCATATTTTGTTGTCGGGACTTCTGGCAGTCGCGTTGTTTTTTTGCTGTAGTGCTGGCCTGGGACGCCTCGGCCCGCCTCCGAGGCCAGCTTGCAGCCCACTTCGATCTGGCGCGGGGCGAATACAAAGTCCGTACCTGGGGTCTACCCGGGAAGGGGAGTGCGCGGTACTTCCAAGTCCTGCGGCAGCGCTATGGAATCGCGTAGGAGGCGATTACCGGCCGCAGTGTTTCGCGATCGGTGCTTGCCTATGGAGACGGGTACAACACCGTCGTCTGGAATGCCGGATCCAACGGTTCGGACGCGACATCTTCAAGGAGCCGATGGTAAACCCAGACGCCGGTCCCTTACCTACCGGGAGTCACGAAGGTAGGCGGCCAGATCGCGGCCCACTGCCTCCGCGGTTGCATAGCGCGCCTGCGGCTGTGGTGCGATTGCCTTGGCCAGGATGCACCCCAGCCCGGCGTCGACATCCGCTCCCAGCAGTTCGCGTAGCAGAATACCCAGGGAGTACACGTCCGTCGATGCGTCTCCCCGCTGACCTTGCCGCAGTTCGGGACTGGCGTACTTCGGCGTACAGCCGCCATGCCCGGGCTCTACGCCCAACAGCGCGGCGATACCGAAGTCGAGCAGTTTGGGTGTTCCGAAACGGTCCACCAAAATATTGGCGGGCTTCAGGTCGCGATGGATGACTCGGCAGCGGTGCGCGTAAGCCACAGCCTCACAGACGGCGATCATCAGGCGGCAAGCCTCGCGCGGCCCGCAGGCGTGCTGGCGGCAGTAGGGCAGGATCGGGACGCCGTCCACATACTCCATGACCAGGAAGGGAACACCCTCCCGGGTCTCCCCTGCATCCAGCAGACGCGCGATGTTCGGGTGCGTCAAGCGCGCCAGGATGCGCTGTTCCTGGCGAAGGCGGTCAAACAGGATGGCCCCCATCGATGGGTGTACTACTTTGACGGCTACCTGAGTTCCGCCGCGCTCGGCGAGGAACACAGAGCCCATGCCGCCCGATCCGAGTTTCCCCTGGATCCAGTATCCGCCCACGATGCGGCCCAGCCAATCCTCGTCACGGGGCAGGACATCGGAGGCCATTGCGGCCGCTACGGATTGGATCGCGAAGTCGAACTCGTCGGCCAGGTCGCCATCATGGCGCAGCAGGTCCTCCACCCAGGCCAGCAGCGCGGCGTCGCCCTGGCAGGCGTGCTCGAGGAATCGGTGCCGCTCCGGGCCAGGGGCGATCGCCACGGTCTCGAGGAAGATCGTCTCGGCGCGAGTGAACAAGGAATCGGCATTCATGCGGTCGGCCCCTCCTGCCCGTCAGTAGGACAAGCGCGGTGCGACTGCGGATTCTGTCAGGCAAGGGAACAAATGTCGCTGTGCGCCTCGTCTGTATTAGCGATTGGAGCTTTCCTATGGCTAGGTTTTGGCGCCGGACCAGGCTGTTTTCCATCCTCCTGGTCGTTTTTGGCGTGATTGGTGGAACGGCCTTCTTTACCGTTCGCGCTTATACCCGCAGTACCCAGAAGATTGATCCGGAACGCCTGGTGAAGGTGGAGCGGATGGACCTGGCCCGGTCCGTGGTGGCCACGGGCAAGGTGGAGCCGGAGACGAAAGTCGAAGTAAAGTCGAAGGCCAGCGGGATCATCCTACACCTGCCGGTCAATGTTGGCGATACGGTTCGCAAGGGGCAGGTGATCTGCGAACTGGACAAGAACGATCTGCAGCCGCGGCTGCGCGAGGCGCAGGCGGCGGTATCGGTGGCGGAAGCCGCGGTGAAGAACGCCAAGGCGGAGTACGAGCGCTACCATGTGGAAGCCGCCGGGCCCGATGTTCCGTTCTTGAAGCGCGACATGGAGCGGGCGCGGAAGATGTGGCAGGAAGGGCTGATCGGGCAGAACGCGCGGGACGAAACGGAGAAGAACTATGAGATGGGGGTGAACCGGCAGCGGTCGGCGATCGCCAACCTGGCGGTGGCGCGCACGGGGATCGCCCGGGCTGAGGCGCTGCTGGAACAGGCGCGGGCGGTGCAGGCGAGGGCGGAAGAGGACATGCGCAACGCCACGATCGTGTCGCCGCTGGATGGTGTCGTGCTGTCGCGCGATCGGGAAGTGGGCGACGCGGTGAGTTCCATTCTGACGATGGGCTCGGGTGCCACGCTGATCATGACCTTGGGCGATTTGAACGAGGTTTACGTGAAGGGCAAGGTGGATGAAAGCGATTTAGGCAGGTTGTATAACGGGCAGCCGGCGCGGATCAAGGTGGAGTCGTTCAAGGACGAGAAGTTCAACGGGCGTGTGACGAAGATCTCGCCGCAGGGAGTGGAGAAGGAGAACGTGACGACGTTCGAAGTGCGGGTGTCGATCTCGAATGAAAGCGGCAAGCTGCGCTCGGGCATGACGGCGAATGCGGAAATCGTGCTGGAAGAAAAGAAGGGCGTAATCGCGGTGCCGGAGAGCGCGATTCTCTACAAGAGAGACAAGACGACGGAAGTGGAGATCGCCGATGCCACGGCGGAGACGGGCAAGCGCAAGGTGCCGGTGGTGACGGGCATTAGCAATGGCGCAAAGACGGAGATCGCCAAGGGCCTGCAAGAAGGCCAGCAGGTGATCCTGCCGTAGCGGAGGCCGGCTATGTCTTACCTTAGCGAAGTGTTCCAGCACGTGGTGTCGAACCTGCTGCGCAACAAGCTGCGCAGCTTTCTGACGATGAGCGGGATTGCGTGGGGCGTTGCCTCGATCGTGCTGATCATCGCGATGGGCGATGGATTCAAGCAGGGGCAGCGGAACAACACCAAGCAACTAGGCGAGAACATTGTGCTGCTGTTTCCCGGGCGGACGGAGAAGCAGGCGGGAGGGCAGCGCGCGGGGCGCAGGATCCGGCTGAACTACGACGACATCCGGACGATTCGCGAAGAGTGCTACCTGGTAAAGTTGGCCACCGGAGAGCTGCAAACGCAGACGAAGGCCGCGAGTTCCTACAACAGCGGCTCTTTCACGGTGAATGGCGTGGAGGCGATCTATCCGCAGGTGCGCACCATTCCGATTGCCAGAGGCCGTTTTTTCACCGAGGCCGAAGAGCGGGCGCAGACGCGGGTGGCGATTCTGGGCGACAACGTGCGGAAGCAGTTGTTTCAGGAACGCGGCGATGTGCTGGGCGCGGAGGTGCGGCTGAATGGGCTGCCCTACCGGATCGTGGGGCTGATGCCGTCCAAGACACAGAACAGCAGCTACAACGGCATGGACAGCGAGAAGATCTACGTTCCGTACGCGACGATGGTTCGGGACCTGCCGCCGAAGGACGTCAACTTCACGCCGGGCATTGTGAACAACCTGATTTACGTGCCGAAGTCGGTAACGGAATGGAAGGCGGCGCGGGCGCAGGTGATGCGGATTATCGGGAGAAACCACGACTTTGCGCCGGACGACAAAGGTGCGGTGTATGTGTGGGACACGGTGGAGAGCGCGGAGATGGTGGATGGCATCTTCACTTCGATGACGGCCTTTTTGGGCATCATCGCGCTGGTTACGTTGACGCTGGGCGGCGTCGGGGTGATGAACATCATGCTGGTGACGGTGAGTGAGCGGACGCATGAGATCGGGTTGCGAAAGGCAATCGGCGCGACGCACCGGCGGATCATGCTGGACTTTCTGTTGGAAGGCAGCCTGCTGGCGCTGTTCAGCGGACTGATGGGCTGGCTGGGCGCGTATGGCTTGGCGTCGCTGGTGAACCTGCTGCCGCCGACGGACTACTTCGCCGGGTTGCCGGTGAGTGGGACGACGACGCTGGCGGCGTTTGCCGCGCTGGCGCTGGTGACGATTGCGTCGACCATCGCGCCGGCCTGGAAAGCAGCCTCGCTCACGCCAGTGGAGGCTTTGCGCTATGAACGCTAGCTCCGTTGTCCAGGAAGCACTGGCGGCATTGCGGTTCAACCGGCAGCGCAGTCTGCTGACCATATTGAGCCTGGGGTGGGGCGTGGCGTGTTTCGTCATCCTCTATTCGTATGGGGACGGCTTTCACGTGGCGTTGCGCTCCGCGTTTCAGGCGGTGGGGCAGGACCTGATCCTGATGTTCGAAGGCAGTACGTCGGCGCAGGCGGGCGGGGAGCGTGCCGGGCGGCGGGTGCGGCTGGAGGTATCCGATGTCGATGCGATCCGCGAGGCGGTGCCGCTGGTCGCCGCCATCTCCCCGGAGATCCTGGTGAACGGGGCGACGGTGGTGCGCGGCTATCGTTCGCAGAACGTCGCGATCCGCGCGGTGTGGCCGGCCTACGGCGGAATCCGCAACATGTCGGTACGCAATGGCGGCCGCTGGCTGAATCCGGAAGATGAGTTGCAGAAGCAGCGCGTGGCGGTGATTGGGGCCAAGGCGGCGGAGCGGCTGTTCGGGGAGATGAATCCGGAAGGGGAAGAGGTGACTATCAATGGCCTCCGCTTCACGATTGTTGGCGTTCTGAAGACCAAGACACAGATCTCCAACTACAACCGGCCGGACAATGAGTGCCTGTTCATTCCTTACTCGAATGCGTCGCTGTTCCGCGACCCGCGGTATCCAAGTTTCCTTGTCTGGTCGCCAGTGAACCCGACGTTTCGGGCCGAGGCGATGAAGCAGGTACGGGAGACGCTGGCGCGGCTGCATAACTTCGATGCGCGAGACGAGCGGGCCATTCGGATCATGGCGTTCAATGATTTTATGAAGGTGATCGACACGATGAGCCTGGCGCTGCGGATTCTGCTGGGCTTCATCGGGACGTTAACGCTGGCGATTGGGGGTGTGGGGCTGGCGAACATCATGCTGGTGAGCGTAACGCAGCGCACGCGGGAAATCGGGGTGTTAAAGGCGCTGGGGGCGACGCGGCGGTCGATTCTATTTCAGTTTCTGCTGGAGGCGTTGACGATTGTGACGCTGGGTGGGGTGCTGGGGGTAGTGGGCGGCTGGCTGGCGACCTCCGGCATTGATACGCTGCCGCTGCTGGGCCCGCTGTTCAAGGACAACTCGGGCGCCGGCGACATCCACTTGCGCATCTCGCGGTTTGCGGTGATTACGTCGACGATGATGCTGGAGGTAGTGGGGCTGGTGGCGGGACTGCTGCCGGCCATCAAGGCATCGCGCCTGGATCCGATCGACGCGCTGCGCTACGAATGAAAAGGGCCGCCTCCCTCTGATCGAGGAAGACGGCCCGTGTTGACTGTGCGTGTCTTGCGATTTAGAAAAGGATCTTCAAGCCCAACTGCACCTGGCGCGGCGGATTCGCTTGGCCCGTGATGGTGCCAAACGCGCCCGATTCCACGTTGTTGTTCGGTGAGGAGAAGATCGGCGTATTGGTGAGGTTGAACGCTTCTGCGCGGAACTGCAGGTTCCAACGCTCGCTGAACCGGAAGTTCTTGAACATGGAGAAGTCCAGGTTGCGGGTGAAGTCGTTGCGAAGGGTGGAGTGCGTGCGGCTCATGTTGCCGAAGGTGTAGTTCTGGGCGATGCGGAACTGCGTGGTGTCGTACCACTTGTCGATGGACCGCGAGTCCAGTACGGCGTTGACACCGGTGGAGTCCGGCCGCTGGTAGCCGCCAAACGAGAAGCTATTGTTCTGCGTCTGGCTGAAGATGAGCGGCATGCCTGAGTTCAGGGTGAGAATGCCGTTGGTCTGCCAACCGGAGAGCATCATGTTCAGCACCTTGTTCCAGTCATTACCGATGGCGTGGCCTTTGCCGAGCGGCAGTTCGTAGTTGAAGTTGAACACGGCGCGGTGGGGCACGTCATAGGAGCTGAGCGAACGCTCGCAATCGCGGCACCACCAGTTGCGGAGGGTACCCTGGCCATCGTTCCAGATGCCGTCGGACGAATCGGCGATGCTCTTGGACCAGGTGTACGACAGCATGAGGCTCATGCCGTTGCCGAAGCGCTTTTCGGTGCGCGTCTGCAGGGCATGGTAGTTGCTATTGCCCCAGGCGGGTGAACCAGGACCGACGCTGGTGAAGTGCGCGTAGGGTCCACGCAGCAGGCGGCCGCGCTGCACGTTGGGCTGACCCATCGGGCTGGCCGGGTCAATCATCCCGAAGAAGGGGTTCGGCACCAGTTGCAGCAGGTTATTGGCCGGCGTAATCTGTTCCGGACGAAGTTGGCCAAGGTCGCCCTGCGCCAGTTCGTTATGGGTACCCTTGTTGCCGGCGTAGGCGATTTCGATCATGGTGTCCTTGGTGAGGTGGCGCTGGATGGTGAGGTTCCACTGCTGGTTGTAGGGGGTCCGCATCTCGGAGGCCCAAGCCGAGCCCAATGCGAAACCAACACCGGACATGAGACCAGGAGCCCGGCCAACCGGCAGCACAAACCCCTGCCGGAAGGGATTGCGGAGCAGTTCGTTGGGGGTGATGGTGTCCAACGTCGCCAGCCAGGGCGTTGTGCTGGCATACGGGGCGCCGGTCCAACGATCGGTGGCCGCGAACTTCGGTACGCCGTAGAAGATACCGTATCCGGAGCGGATGACGGTCTTCTCATTCATCTGGTAGGCAAAGCCGATGCGGGGATTGAACTTATGTTCCTTGTTACGAATACCGCGGCGGCCCAGGCTTTGGTCCTCACCGGCAAACAGGTAACCGCCCAGGAGGTTCAACCCGGTCCGGTCCGAGAGCGGATGCTTGATGTAGGGATCCATCACGGTCTGCTGGTCGTAGCGTTCCGTGGTAGCGCCTTCAATCTCATAGCGAAGGCCGATGTTCACCGTCAGCTTCGAGTTCCACTTCAGGTCGTCCTGGGCATACAGCGCGTAGTAGCGGCTCAGGTTCGCCGGTTTGATGCGGTGCGTGGCCTGTCCGCCGGAACCTGTGCCGAGCAGGAAGGAAGCGAAGCCGTCACCGGCGGTGGCCGTCGCCGCGAGCGGATTCGGGCCCTGCGTCATGGAACGAGTGAAGGAGAAGTTGCCGGGCGTGGAACCGAACTGCGCGAAGCCGAGCGTGAACTGCCGCAGTTCCGCACCGAACTTCATGCTGTGGCGGCCCTGCAGCCGGGTAACGTTCGCAACGGCCGTATAGGCGGTGTTGTCGCTCACGTAGGTGGAGCCGTTGTTCGGGCCGATGGAGGTGTAATCCTGGACGTCGAAACGCGGGATACGCGGAGCACCGGTGCGGAGTGTCTCTGCCTGCAGAGCCGCCGGCAGGCCCAGGGTGGTGACGTCGAATCCGTAGGAGAACGCCGGACGCCACGCATTGAAGCGGCTGACACCGCCGCGCAGGTTCAGCACGGTGGCACTGCCGATGGTGTGCGTATAGTCCACGGCGCCATTGTGCGAGCCCCAGTACATGATGCCGTCGCTGGGCGTGGCGCCATTGCCCCAGAAGTCCGCCGCCGCCGCATCCTGTTTGAATCGGTTGTAGCGCACAAAGAAACGCTTGTTCGCGCTGAGGTTGTGGTCCACCTTCATATCCACCTTGTCGGTGGGTGATCGCGGGACGGCCTGAATACCGACGTTGTTCTGGTTGGTGAACGCGAAGCCCTGCTGGTTGGGCTTCGGCCACAGTGCCATCGCTTTCACCGCGACCGGGTCGAACATCGACTGGGGAATGCGGTTGCCAGCGAAGGGCGTGCGGATGGAACCGCCGCCCGTCTCGGCGGCGCGCGTCGTGAAAGGATCGTAGATCACGCGCAAGGCACCCTGAGCGTTACGAGTGTTGGAGAAGTCGCCACCCAACTGCTCCGGCGTGGGTACGGTGTACTGCGCAAAGCTTCCCGACTTAACCAGGCGCCGTTCATACAGGGCGAAGAAGAAGGTGCGGTCCTTGATGATGGGGCCGCCCACGCTGGCGCCGTATTGGTGCTGTTGGAACGCGGCCTTGCGCCCGCCGGAGCGGCGGAGGAAGAAGTTGGTGGAATCCATTGCGCTGTTACGCAGGAATTCGAAGACGCTGCCGTGGAACGCGTTCGTGCCGGACTTGGTGAGCATCGTCACCTGGCCGCCGCCGCTGCGCCCGTACTCGGCGGTGAAGGAATTGGTTTGCACGCGGAACTCCTGGATGCCTTCCACCGAAGGAATGGCCGAAGCGCCGTAGATGCCCTGGATATCGCTTTGCACCATCGCGGTCACGCCATCCAATTGGATGTCGTTCAGCGATTCCTTGCCGCCGTTGATGGAGAAGCGGATGGTGCTGGTGAAGAAGTCGCTATCGGAGTTTGGCGTGGAGGGCGTGATGCCGGGCACCAGGCGCAACAGCGAGTAGACGTTGCGGTTGTTGAGCGGCAGGTCGATGATCTTCTTGTTTTCGACTACGGTGCTGAGCGTCGCGCTGGAGGCTTCCAGCAGTGGACCGGTAGCCGTGATCTCGACGCGTTCGGTGACCGCGCCAACTTCGAGCGTAATGTTTAACGATGCGTTCTGCTGCGTCGCCAGCGGCAGCGACTCCAGAACGTAGGTGCGGAAGCCGGGAGCTTCCGCTGTGACGCGGTAGACGCTAGGCGTCAACTCGATCACACGATAAAGGCCGGAAGCATTGGTTTCGGCGCGGTAATCCTGGTTGCGCTGGGTGTCGGTGACCGTTACTTTGGCGTTCGGGACCGTGGAACCGGTGGAATCTGTAACGATTCCCGTAATTAGTGCTTTGGCAGTCTGGGCATGGGCGCCCGGAACGAGTGCGATGGTGGCGGCGAGCAAAGCCCCCAACAGGACTCTCAACATGGAATCTCCTCTCAGTGACAAACCCCTTTAACGATTCGGGAAGGAAGGGAATTTGGGTCATTTTATGCCCCAAACACAGTAGTGTCAAGGTCTGGCATTTCAGTTTCGGGATAAAATTCAGCCGCCTCGTGTCACCTGAGACGTTCGGCTGCATCCACCTGAACGGAACGCGAATCGAGGTGCCCCATGGCTCGTGTTGTCGTTTTAGGCGCCGGGGTCTCCGGACATACCGCCGCATCCTTCCTGCGCAACTGGCTGAGAAGCAACGACGAGGTGGTCGTTGTCTCCCCGCAACCCACGTACAACTGGATTCCCTCGAACATCTGGGTGGGGGTCGGCCTGATGCGGCAGGAGGATGTGTTATTCCCGCTTGTGCCGGTGTACCGGAAGGCGGGCATCGACTTCCGGCAGGCCCGTGCGGTGGCGCTGTATCCAGAGGGCAGGGATGCGAATGAGCAACCCGTGATCGAGATCGAGTACACCCTGGACGGGAAACGAGGGGAGCGCGAGTTTGTCGCATATGACTTCCTGGTGAACGCCACAGGACCCAAGCTCAACTTTGAGGCGACGCCGGGACTGGGCCCGGGCAGGAACAGCTTGTCGGTCTGCACCGCGTCGCACGCCGCCGAAACCAGCCAGATACTGGATGAGAAAGTGCAGCGCATGCGGCGGGGCGAAAAGCAGCGCTTCGTGGTTGGGGTCGGGCACGGCGGCGCAACGTGCGAAGGGGCGGCTTTCGAGTACGTGGTGAACCTGGAATTCGAACTGCGCGCCCGGAAAGTCCGCGACAAAGCGGATATCTTATTCCTTACCAACGAGTACGAATTGGGCGATTTCGGCGTGAATGGCATCCATATGAAACGCGGCGGCTACGTCACCCCTGGACGTATCTTCGCCGAGTCTCTGTTCGCCGAGCGCGGGATCCGGTGGATCACGAAGGCCCATGTGCACGGGGTGGAACCCGGTATGGCCCATATCGAAACACTGGACCGTGGACGGGGTGAGGTTCCGTTCGATATGGCAATGCTGCTGCCGCCTTTCACCGGGGTCGGCATCAAAGCCTTCGGCCGAAATGGAGAAGACCGCACCGGCGATGTGTTCGCGCCGAGCGGCTTCATGAAGGTGGATGCCGATTACCGGCCGAGAGCGTATGCCGACTGGAAAGCCAGTGACTGGCCGCGGTATTACCAGAGCCCCGCTTACCCGAATTTGTTTGCCGCCGGGATTGCATTCGCCCCACCACATCCGATTTCGGAACCGCATAAGAATGCCGAAGGGCAGATGATTTCGCCAGCACCGCCGCGCACTGGGATGCCCTCGGCGATGATCGGCAAGGCCGTCGCACGGAGCATCGTGGATATGCTGCGAGGGAGTCCGAAGCCGACGCACGCCGCATCGATGGCGGAGATGGGGGCGGCCTGCGTGGCCTCGGCGGGGGCCAATCCGTTCACGGGCACCGCCGCAGCCCTGACCGTGTTTCCGATCGTCCCGGACTTTGCGCGCTATCCCGAGTATGGCCGCGACACCGACTCGACCTTCGGGGAAATCGGCTTAGCGGGGCATTGGATCAAGATCCTGCTGCATCACCTGTTCCTGCATAAGGCGAAGTTGCGGCCGGGTTGGCAACTGATACCGGAGTAGTCACGGAAGGACTTAGACATGTCGAATCGAGACTGGTTCTACGCCACCAAACCAACGCGTTTCACTTTATTTCTCCGGACGTTTCTTCCCTATCAGCTGTGGCGCTTTGTATGGCTGAACTGGAAGATGATCGGCATCATTCGGCGCAGTCATCACGGCGGTTGAAGAAAACTCCGCCTCGAGTGGGGGTGCGCCGCCCGGAACTTCGCTTACGCGAATGAACACCTATGCGCACCCTCCTTCTCTTACTTGTCGCCGCCATGAAACTGTCGGCGCTCCCTATCTCCATCTATGGCGACACTGCCGACACCATGGTCAGCGGCGTCGGCCTGTTCCCCGGCTTTCTCAACCAAAACCAGGTACAGAACGGCCAGAACGGCGGAGGCAGCGTGGCCTTCAATTACACAGCGGTCTTCGTCTTCCAACTGCCCACGCTGGGTCCTAACGAGGCCATCACTTCGGCCGAGTTCAGCCCGTACGTATTGTCGGCGGGCTCCATTTATCCAACGGATCTCTATGGCCTCAGCTACCGGCTCTCATCCAATGTGCTGGGCTCGGACTGGTACAGCGGTCCCGGAGACCCAGTCAACACTCTCATCCAGTCGTCCTTTATCTCCGTCGGGATCCCGATGGGGCGTGCAGTTACCTCGGCAGCCGGCAATACCGCGCTGCTCAACTTCCTGAAGGCCCAATACGCTGCCGGCGCCCAGGGTGGCGAATTCATTTTCCTCCGCCTTTCCACAAACGGCACGAACCTCATCAACGCCAGCGTTAACTTCTACTACGCCGCCGACGTGGCTCCCTTCCTGGTGAACGCGGTACCCGGCACTACGCTGGCGCGCTGGCAGGAGCAGTACAGCCCGGTGCTGAACCTGAATATCGAAGAGACCGCGGCGCCGGAACCGGCCACGTTCTTTTCCATCGGTCTGGGGTTGCTGGCGGCCGGCTCGCTACGCCGCCGGTAAGCGGGCGTCTCGAAACGACATCATTGCTACAATGACGAATTCACTTCGCCTCTGTTTCCGCGACCACGACCCTCGTCGGTCCCCGGCTGTTGCTTTGAATCCCAACTCGCGACTCCGCGCCCCACCCGCACGGATCCAGGTACATTGAACATGACTACCCATTCCCGCAAGCTTCTCTCCGGCATCGTGCTGGCATGCTTCGCAACCGCCACCGTGGCCGCACAGTCTCAGGACGCGGCCCTGCTTGCCAAAGCGAAGGCCATCCATGACCGTGTTCTCAAGCTGGACACCCATAACGACATCGACCCGGCGCACTTTACCGAGGACTGCAACTACACCAAGCGCCTCACGTCGCAGGTGAACCTGCCGAAGATGGTGGAAGGCGACATGGATGTGGCGTTCTTCATCGTCTACGTGGGACAGGGGCCGCTGACGCCGGAGGGCTATGCCGATGCCTACAAGCAGGCCATCTCGAAGTTCGAGGCCATCCATCGTTTGACCGGGAAGATCGCGCCCGACAGCATGGGGTTGGCATTGACGCCGGAGGACGTGCGCCGGTTGCACCGGCAGGGGAAGCGCGCCGCGGTGATTGGCATTGAGAACGGCTATCCCATCGGCACGGACATCAAGCGCGTGCAGGAGTTCTTCGACCGCGGCGGGCGTTATCTGTCGCTGGCGCACAATGGCAACAGCCAGTTGGCCGACTCGAACACCGGGGAAGCGTCTGGCTATCTCTATAACAACGGCCTGTCGCCGCTGGGCCGCGAGGTGATCGCCGAGATGAACCGGCTGGGGATGATGGTGGATCTCTCGCACCCCGCCAAGGGAGCCAACCTGGAAGCCATCCGCCTGTCGAAGGCGCCGGTGATCGCCTCGCATTCCAGTGTTCGGGCGGTGGCGGACCACAGCCGCAACATGGACGACGAACAGCTTCTGGCGTTAAAGAAGAACGGCGGTGTGATCCAGATTGTCGGCTTCGCGGGTTATGTCAAATTGGACTCCAAAGAGCGCACCGCGGCACTGGCCAAGCTCCGAGCCGACTTCGGATTCGGAGGCGGGGGTGCCTCCGCTGGTGGACGTATGGGCGGCTTCCGCCGTCCGCCGCAGACGGGATGTCCCGTTGAAGACCCGAATTCCACGCCCGGTGCCGGCCGGGGCGCCGCGGGCCGCCGCATGAGCGCATTCTTCCTGAACGCCCTACCGCCCGAACGCCGCGCGGATTACCAGAAGCAGTTGGCGGAGATCGACGCCAAGTATCCGGCCGCCCCGCGCGCCAATGTGAAAGACATGGTGGACCACATCGACTACGCCGTGAAACTCATCGGGATCGACCATGTCGGCATCTCCTCGGATTTCGACGGCGGCGGCGGCATTGACGGCTGGGACAGTGCCGCGGAGGCCTTTAACGTCACGCTGGAGTTGGTGCGCCGCGGCTACACGGAAGCGCAGATCGGGAAGCTTTGGAGCGGCAATCTGCTGCGCGTCTGGGCGGATGTAGAGAAGGTCGCGAAGAAACTGCAGAAGAAGTGAGGGCGGTGCGCTGCCCCACCGGCGTTCGAATCCGGTACCATGACCGGGATGCTCCCGCGCCTTGTTGCCTCGCTCCTTCTCGCGTCCGCTTGCCTTCCCGCGCAGTCGCCGACGCCGCCGCGCATCCCTGGCCAGAACGTGAACGGCATGCGCGTCTTCCTGTGGACCGGGTTGAAGACGCACACGCCCGGCCAGCATGACTATCCGCAGTTCCTGGCCGATTGGAGCAAACTGCTGACCGAGCGGGGCGCCTTCGTCACCGGCGCGCTGCATGGCCCCACCAAGGAAGACCTGGAACGCACCGATGTTGTGGTTATCTACAAGGGCGATGCCGGGTATCTGACCGATGCCGCAAAGGCGGATCTGGAGGCCTATGTTCAACGCGGCGGTGGGCTAGTGAGTCTGCACGATGCGCTCTGCGGTCCGGACCCGGCGTACTTTTCGAAGTTGCTGGGCGGCGCGAAGAAGCATGGCGACGTGAACTTCACGCTGGAAGCGCCAGTGCTCTACATGGTGACCGACAAGGCGCATCCGATCATGAAGGACATGAGCAGCTTCACGCTGCTGGACGAGGCGTTCTTCAACATCACGTTCGCCGAAAGCCCCGGCGTGCATGTGCTGGCGACGGCGGAGATCGCCCCGACGCGCAGCGCCGGTGACCATCGCGGCGAGAAGGTGCCGCAGATCTGGACCTACGAACATGCCGTCAACAACGGCAGGACGGCGCGTGCTTTCGTGTGGATGCAAGGGCACCTGTACACGAACTTCTCGAATTACCAGATCCAGCGCACGCTGCTGCGGGGCATTGCCTGGGCGGCCGGCAAGCCGGTGGACGAGTTGGTGGATTACGTTGCCCCGCCGCGGCCCGAACGCGGCGCTGGTGCCAGTTCCACTAACCTGAAGAAGTAATCATGTCCCTCACCACTCGCCGCTCCTTCCTCGCCGCCACGGCCGCGGCAGCCACCGCCGTTCCCGCCGCCCGCTCGCAGACCCGCGAAGCGCGCGTCGAAGTCCTCCTCGGCGAGCCCATCGCGCCTATTGCCCCGGAGATTTACGGCCACTTCGTCGAACACCTGGGCGGCGTGGTCTATGACGGCGTATGGGTGGGAGAGAACTCGAAGATCCCCAACGTCGGCGGCATTCGCAAACAGCTTGTCGAAGCGCTGGCTCGCACGAAGCCGTCCGTCATCCGCTGGCCCGGCGGCTGTTTCGCCGATCAGTATGACTGGCGCGACGGCATCGGCCCGCGTGGCCAGCGTCCCAAGCGCACCAACTTCTGGGTGGACTCTAGCTCCTGGCCGAAGAACGCCGCTCGAACCGGCGCCCACCTCTTCGACCCCAATACGTTCGGCACCATCGAATTCGCCCGCCTCTGCCGCCTCACGAATTCCCAGCCTTATATCGCGGCGAACCTCCGCAGTCTGCCCGCGCAGGATTTCTGGCGCTGGGTGGAGTACTGCAACTCGCCAGCCGGTTCGACCACCAATGCCGAACTGCGCGCTCGTGACGGCGAAGCCGCCCCGCTCAACGTTCGCTACTGGGGAGTCGGCAATGAAAGCTGGGGCTGCGGCGGCAACTTCGCTCCCGAGGAGTACGCCGTCGAGTTCCGCCGCTACTCGGCCTGGGTACCCAGCTATGGGCAACAACTTGCCTTCATCGGCTCCGGCCCCAATGGGGGCGACCTCAACTGGACTCGCAAGTTTTTCGAGAAGGCCGGCCGCTTGGGCATTGGTGCCTTGTGGGGTTGGGGTCTGCACCACTATTCGTGGAACGCCTCCTCCGGCCGCACCACGGACTGGGTGCAAGGCAAACGCGATGCCCTCAACTTCGATAACGAGCAGTATCACGAGATCCTCAAAGAAGGGCAGCGCGTGGAGACCCTCATCACGTCGCACTGGGACGTTATGGGCGAGTTCGACCGCCAGCATCGCGTGAAAATCGCCATCGATGAATGGGGCGCGTGGTATGCACCAGGCACGGAGCCGTTCCCGGAGGCTCTGATTGGGCAGCAAAACACCATGCGCGACGCGATCCTGGCAGCGCAGTCACTGGATACCTTCCACCGCCACGCGGAGAAGGTCGGCATGGCGAACATCGCCCAGTTGGTGAACTGCCTGCAGTCGCTGTTCCTCGCCCACGAAGACCGCTTCTGCCTCACGCCCACGTACCACGTGTTCGATATGTACTCGCCGCACCAGGGTGCTGAGTCGATCCGCACCCTGTTCCTCTGCCCGCCGGTCCGCTACGAACGCGCCGGCCAGCCCGCCTCGCTCCCCGGCCTGTCCGGTTCGGCCTCACGCAAGGGGAATCAACTCACGCTCACCGTCACTAACCCCAGCCTGACGGATGCGCGCGAAGCCGATATCAACCTGCAGGGCGCGCGCGCACAGTCGGCGAAAGCTACTCTGCTCACCGCGCCCGACGTCCACGCTCACAATACATTCGCGAACCCCAACGCGGTACAACCGAAGTCGCAATCGGTGTTGCTCCAGTCGGGCCGCCTCATTCACAACTTCCCGGTGGCGTCCGTCACCCGTCTGGACATCACGCTCGCATAGTTGGGAGCCACCCGTACATCCGCGAGGAGCCGTGCTGTCACCATCGCCAGCGCGCAGCGGTCTACCCTTCGTGCAACCCAACGGACGTCCGCTCGCCATCGTCACCGGCGCTTCCGCCGGCATCGGCTATGAACTCGCCAAGCGCTGTGCCCAGGAAGGCTTCGACCTTGTCATCGCCGCTGACCAACCGGGGATCCAACCAGCCGCCGATGACTTCCGCACGCTCGGCGCGAAGGTGGATGCCGTCCAGGCAGACCTCGCCACACTCGAAGGCAACGACCAGATCTACAAAGCGCTGAACGGCCGCCCGGTGGATGCCTTGCTCGCCAACGCAGGCCACGGGCTCGGCCATGCCTTTCTTGACCAGGACTTCGCCGATGTCCGCCACGTCATCGACACCAACGTCACCGGTACCATCTACCTCATCCAGAAGGTAGGCCGCGACATGCGCTCGCGCGGCGCCGGCCGCATTCTCATAACCGGCTCCATCGCAGGTTTCATGCCCGGCACTTACCAGGCTGTCTATAACGGCACTAAAGCCTTCATCGACTCGTTCTCATTCGCACTCCGCGCCGAACTGAAGGATAGCGGCGTTACCGTCACCTGCCTCATGCCAGGCGCCACCGAAACAGAGTTCTTCGAACGTGCCGGGATGGAAGACACCAAGGTTGGATCGGGC
>JAEUQF010000311.1 GCA_016789745.1 Bryobacterales bacterium | reverse complement strand
GTGGTGCAGGAGTTCACGGAGCATGTCGACACGGCGCCCACCATCCTCGACTTGCTCAGTGCTCCGCCGCTGCCCCTGATGCATGGCGCTTCGCTGCGGCCGTACCTGGAAGGCCGCAAACCCACCACCGTGCGCGACGGCATCTTCAGCCAGTACCTGGAGAACGAAGAGTCCTTCGTGCGAACGAAGCGCTGGAAGTATATCTTCTGTTCCGGCAAGCGCGCCCGCGATGACGGCTATACCATCGACAACCCCACCCCTGGCCGCTATCACCGCCTCTACGACCTGCAGGCCGATCCCGGCGAGTTCACCGACGTCGCCGCGAAGAACCCGAAGATCGTCACCCAGATGCAGGACCGCATTCTCGACCGCTATCGCAAGACCCACCCCGAAGCCGAGAAGGAGCCGCCCAAGGCCACCCGCGAAGAGGCCATCGAATATTACGTGAGGCCCCGCGACGTGTAATCCTATCGGGGAATGTCCACCCTGCTTTACTGCGCCACGACGAATCCCGGCAAGCTCTTCGAGTTCCGCCATGCCGCCGAACACCTGGGCGCCGGCCTGTTCACCATCGAGCCCCTGCCCGGTTTGAAGGGCTACGAACCGCCGGAGGAAACGGGCGAGACGTTCGTCGATAACGCGATGCTGAAGGCCACCTACTACAGCCAGTTCACCGATGAGCTGCTGTTCGCCGAAGACTCCGGCCTCATGGTGGATGCCTTGGACGGCGCGCCCGGCGTGCACTCGGCCCGCTTCAGCGGTCTGGGCGACAAGGCCAACAATGCCCTGCTGCTGGAGAGACTGAAAGGCGTTCCGCAGCGCACCGCCCGCTACAAGTGCGTCATCGCCCTGATGCGCAAAGGCCAACTGCTGGGCACCTTCGAAGGCGCGGTAGAAGGCGAGATCATCGACAACGAACGCGGCACCAATGGCTTCGGCTATGACCCTATGTTTTACTGCCCGGCCTTCGGCTGCACCTTCGGCGAAGCTACACCAGAGATGAAGCTGCAAGTGAGCCATCGGGGCGAGGCGACGGAAAAGATGCTCGCATGGCTCCGCCAGCGCTGACGGGTGCTAAAATTTCAGGCAAATGTCAGCTTCCAACGACCGCAGGGACTTCCTGAAAGCCGCCGCGACCGCCGCTTTCACCACCAACATCTTCACCGGCAATTTGAAGGGCGCGAACGATAAGATCAACGCGGCTTTCATCGGGATGGGCCGCATGGGCCGGGGCAACCTGGGGCATGCCATGAAGCAGGACAACCTCGTCGTCACTCAGGTCTGCGACGTCTTCAAGCCGAACCTAGACCTGGCGGTCGAACAGACGCAGGGCAAGGCCAAGGGAGTACGCGACTTCCGCGAGATCCTGGCCGACAAGTCCGTCGACGTAGTGTGCATCTCCACCCCCGATCACTGGCACGCCTACCAGACGGTCGAAGCCTGCAAGGCCGGCAAGGATGTCTACGTCGAAAAGCCCGTCTGCGTGGCCATCGACGAAGGCAAGAAGATGGTGGAAGCCGCCCGCAAGTACAACCGCGTGGTGCAGGCCGGCACCATGCAGCGTTCCGGCAAGCACTTCCAGGAAGCCACGGACATCGTCAAGAGCGGCAAACTCGGCAAGGTCAGCATGGTGCACACCTGGAACTACAGCCTCATGGAGCCCGAAGGCATCGGTAGCCCGGCCGACGCCGCTCCCCCCGATACCCTCGATTGGGATATGTGGCTTGGCCCCGCGCCGAAACGCCCGTTCAACGCCAACCGCTTTGGTGTCGATCCGAAGGCCTTCAGCCACTTCCGCTGGTTCTGGGATTACGCAGGCGGCATGATGACCGATTGGGGCGTGCACTGGCTGGACATTGTGCAGATGGCCTTCGATGAAGCGATGCCCACAGTAGCCACTGCCGTGGGCGGCAAGTTCCGTCTTACCGACAACCGCGAAACGCCGGACACCATCCACGCTTCCTACGAATACAACGGCTTCTGCTGCACGTATGAGAACCGCTACGGCAACGGCCAATCCATGTTCGGCAAAAACGGCGGCATTCTGTTCTACGGCGACAAGGGCACGCTGTTTGTCGACCGCAGCGAATACCGTGTGGTGCCGGAGAAGGGCTCCTCCCTGCAGGAAGTGCAGGTGAAGTCGTCCAACAACTCCAACAACTCGCACTGGCAGAACTTCCTGGAATGCGTGCGCACGCGCCAGAAGCCCATATCCGATATCGAGAAGTGCTACCGCTCCACGGCCACCTGCCTGATGGCAAACATCGCCCTGCGTTCGAAGACGCGTCTCGATTGGGATGGCGAAACCATCAAGCAATCGGAAGCCCGCAAGTACATGTTCCGCGAGTATCGCAAGCCCTGGAAGCTTTCGGTATGAAGGCTCATACCGAATACCACACGTTCCATACAGCCAAACATCGCGAATACATCAACATCACGCCCAAGGTGGATGCCGCGCTCAAAAAAGCCGGCATCCAGGAGGGCATGATCCTCGTCTCGGCCATGCACATCACTGCCGGCGTCTGGGTGAATGATGCCGAAGACGGGCTCATCGCAGACATCGATGAGTGGCTGGAACAACTGGCGCCCTTCAAAAAGAATTACCGCCATCACCGCACCGGCGAAGACAACGGCGATTCGCACTTAAAAAGTCTGCTGGTGCACCACCAGGTGATTGTCCCGGTCACCAATGGCAAACTGGATTTAGGCCCGTGGCAGCAGGTTTATTACGCTGAGTTTGACGGCCAGCGTCCGAAAAGGCTGATCATCAAGGTAATGGGCGAGTAACGCGGGTCTGGCGCGCGCGTCCATTCACGGGGAGGTTGGCGATGCGGAAGCTTCTGGCATTAGGCGCCCTTGGAGGTGTACTTATGGCGGCGGAATTGCCCGTCCGTAAGGTGATTCTCTACAAACACGGAGTCGGCTACTTTGAGCGCTCCGGAGATCTGGCGGCCGGCGAGTCGGCACGGCTGGATTTCAAGGCTTCGGACATGAACGATGTGCTGAAGTCGCTGACGGTGGAGGATAAGAGCGGCGCCAAGGTGACGGCTCTGCGCTATGACGCCAGTGAGCCCGTGGACAAGCGGCTGGCGGAGTATCCCTTCGCCATTGGCTCGCGGCAGGCTCTTGCGGCGTTCCTCGACCAGATGAAGGGATCGCGGCTGGAGGTGAAGACCGGCGCGGGGCAGACGGTGACGGGTGTCATCTTCGGTGCGCGGGCGACGGCGGCCAATGACAAAGGGCCGGAGAAGGAATACCTCACGCTGCTGCTCGATTCCGGCGAGCTGCACACGTTTGATATGGCGTCGGTGACGTTCGTCAAGTTCACCGATGAGGCCCTGCAGCGGCAGTTGAAGGACTACCTGGCGACGCTGGCGGTGACGCGGTCGAAGGACCGCCGCAACGTCTATATCGACTCCACCGACACGCAGGCGCGGCAGGTGCTGGCCAGCTACATGATTCCGATGCCGTCGTGGAAGTCGAGCTACCGGCTCATTCTTAACGACACGGCGTCGCTGCTGGAAGGTTGGGCGATCGTGGATAACACGACGGGCGAGGATTGGACGAATGTCTCGCTCGCGGTAGTGTCCGGACGCCCCATCAGCTTTATCAGCAAGCTCTACGAGCCGCGGTATCGGGATCGGCCAGTGGCGGAGTTGGCCGAAGAGAGGGCCCTGGCACCGACGGTGTATGCCGGTGCGGTAGAAGCCGCCCCGCCCCCACCCGCGCCGATGGCCGCGATGTCCGCGCCCGCTGGCGGTGCGGCCTTCGCCCGCAAGTCGATGCGCATGGCAGCCGAGTCCGTTGCCCGCGATCAGATGGAAAGCAACGTCGCGGTGGAGACGCAGGGTAGGGAACTCGGCGATCTGTTCGAGTACCGCTTCTCCAATCCCGTAACGGTCAGGAAGAGCGAATCGGCGATGCTGCCCTTCCTGCAGCAGAAGATCAATGCGCGCAAACTGCTGATCTATTCCGACCGCAGCCTGCAGAACCCGATGTCGGCCGCCGAGATCACCAACACCAGCGGCAAGACGCTCGACGGCGGGCCCATCACGGTGTACGACAGCAACGCCTATGCCGGCGAAGCGCTGGTGGAAACCTTCAAAGCCGGCGACAAGCGGCTGATCAGCTACGGTGTCGACCTGGGCACGCGCGTGACCACGAATATCGACTCCTCGCAGGACCTCACCCGTGAAATCCGCGCAAATCGAGGCATTCTGACGACGAAGACCGCACTACAGGAGACGCTGACCTACACCATTCGCAACGTGGACCCTCGTGCCAAGACACTCATCATCGAACACCCGCTGCGTCCGGAATACAAGCTTCTCAACCAGAAGCCTGCCGAGACAACAGACCGGGCCTATCGCTTCGAAGTGAAGCTGGCGGCGAACGCGAGCGACAAGTTCGCAGTGAGTGAAGAGCACGTCTATGAGCAGAGCCTGGCGCTGCTCAACCTCAACCTGGAGCAACTCGGGCTGTACATCCGCAACAAAGTCCTGAGCGCCGAAGGCCGCAAGCAACTGGAAGCCGTCGCCGCGGCCAAGCGCCAGATCAACGCCATCGACCGCCAGATTCGCGACACCGACACACAGATCAACGAACTGGTGAAAGACCAGGAGCGCATCCGCCAGAACCTGACCAGCCTGAACCGCGTTACCGGCCAGCAGGAGCAGGTGAACAAGTACGCCACCGAACTCGCCGCCCAGGAAACACGCCTGGCGCAGATGCGCGACCGACAGAGCGAACTCCGCAAGCAGAAGGCCGCGCAGGAAGAACAGTTGAACGCCCTCATTGAGAAGGTCTCGTTTTGAATCTCGCACTGATCGGTTACGGCAGCGTCGGCAAGGCGTTCGCGCGCCTGTTGGAGAAGAAGCACTCGCAGTATCCCTTCCGTATCGTGGCTATCCACACGGCTCGCCAGGGCACCGCGTATGGGCCGCACGGCCTGCCCGTCGACCCGAAGTTCGGGCCGAAGGCAGCCTCCATCGAAGAGTTCCTGGACCGCTCGCAGGCGGAAGTTGTCTTCGAAGTATCCGCCTTGAATCCAAGCACAGGCGAGCCCGCCATCTCCCATATCCGCGCGGCGTTCGCCCGTGGCCTGAGCGTGGTGACGGCGAACAAAGGACCCATCGCGCATGCCTGGCCGGCGTTGGAACAGGAAGCCCGCATGGCCGGCGTGCCGTTCCGCTTCGAGGCCACCGTCATGGACGGTGCGCCGGTGTTCAGCTTCGTCCGTGAGACGATGCCGGGCATCAGCATCAGCGGCTTCACGGGCGTGCTCAACTCCACCACGGGCGTGATTCTGCAGGCCATGGAAGAAGGCAAGAGCTTCGAAGAAGGCGTGGAGATCGCCCGGCGCATGGGCATCACCGAAGCCGATCCGTCCTTCGACACCGATGGCTGGGATGCGGCGGCCAAAACAGCGGCGCTCGCCAATGTCCTGATGAACGCCAGGTGCACGCCGATGGATGTCGATACCAAGGGCATCACCCGCATCACGCCGGAGAAGATGGCGGAATTGAAAGCCAAGGGTAAGACCATCCGCCTGGTCAGCCGCGGCCACCAGGGCAAGGATGGACTGAAAATGCGCGTCCGCGCCGAAGTGCTGGAAGCCACCGATACGCTGGCCACCGCCCGCGGAACCTCCAACATCCTGCTGCTCGAGACCGATTGCATGGGCACTCTCGGCATCTTCGAGTCCAACCCCGGCGTGGAACAGACCGCCTACGGCCTATTCAGTGACCTGGTGGACATCGCCAAAACCATCTGATACAAAATAGCGGCATGAGACTGATGCTGGTGTTGTTGTTGGCGTCCTGCAGCGCCTTCGCGCAGGGTGTTGCCGGGAAGTGGAAGGCCACCGCCGAAGGGCCGAATGGTTCCATGGAGCGCACCTTCGATTTCAAAGTGGACGGCGAAAAGCTGAGCGGGGAAACGCTGAGCTCGTTCGCGGGCAAGTCGACAATCGCGAACGGGAAGGTGAGCGGCGATGAGCTGACGTTCACGATCGTCATCGAATTCCAGGGCGAGAAGATGGACGTGACCTACAAGGGCAAGGTGAGCGGATCGGCGATTAAGCTGACTTCCACGGCTGCCGGCAACAGTTTCGAGTGGAGTGGGAAAAAGGTCGAATAAGGAGATCCTCATTGAAACGTCTGATTCTTTCGCTGGCTTTCTCTGCGCTGGCGCTGTGCGCGCAGGATAACGTGCTCAGCAACGAAGCGCGCGCGGCCTGGAACCGCACCAAGGGCAATATCCTGGGCGCTGCGGAAAAGATGCCCGCCGATGCCTATAGCTTCAAGCCAACGCCGGAAAGCATGAGCTTCCAGGACCTGGTGACGCACACAGCCGATGCCGGTATGGGGTCGTGCTCCATGTTCAATGGCGAGGCGAAGAAGTTGGGCGCCGCGCAGAAGACTACGAAGGCGGAGATCGTGGAAGCGTTGAAAGCCGCGATGGCCGAGTGCGACACGGCTTATGGCGCGCTCACCGATGCCAAGGCCAGCGAGATGTTCGAGAGCCGCCGCGGCCCCATGTCGCGCATGGGCGCTCTCTATCAGAACACCATCCACCTGGAGCATGAATACGCCCAGATGGCGGTGCACATTCGCTTGAAGGGGCTGGTGCCGCCGTCTAGTGAACGGCGTCCGGGGATGGGGAAGAAGAAGTAGAGGCCTCTAAAGGGCGGGCCGACCATTCGGCTCCGCCCAACACCAGCATGGAAGCCAGGAAACTCCAGAACACCATGATGGCAGCGTACTCAAACGGGCCGTACTCCAGATAGAACTTCTCGTCGATTTCCTTCCAGAAGAACAGCGTCAGTCCCTTCAAGCCCTCAATCGCCAAGCCGACGAAGATGGCGGCCGGCACCACGCGCCGCCAGTTGATATCGGTGTTGGGCAGCTTCCAATAGATCAGGAACAGCAGGAAGATGGTCACCGGCGTCGCGGCCAGGCGGAAGAAGGCCGTCGCCAGCAGCTTCGTAAACGGGAAGCCCGGCAGCACGCTGTCAAGGAACACGCGGTTGGCGGCCGTGAGCGTGAGGGACATCAGGGTCAACGTGCCGCAGGAGAAGATCAGGCCCAGGCTGACGATCTGGTTGCGCAGGAAGCTGCGATTCGTGGTGACCTTCCAGACGCGATTCAACGCCACTTCCAGCGGCTCGAAAACGCCATTCGCCGTAAAGAACAGCACCAGCACCGAGACGATCTGGAATGGGCCGCGGCGCGCGACGATCACCTTCAGATTGCGGATCATCCACTCGCTCCACTGGCCCGGGAACATGTCGCGTAGTGCGAAGTAGATGGCATCGACGGCGGCCGGCCAGACGAGCACATACTGGCACAGCGACACCATCACGATGAGAAACGGAAAGAACGACAGCAGCACGTTGGCCGCGATCGAGAAGCCATAAACGTGCACCTCGGTCTCCAGCCAGTAGTGAATGGTGGGACCGAAGGTGCGACGGAACCAGTTCCAGCTCAGAGCCGCTTACCTGACCTTGTTCCCTGCGATGTAAACAGCGTCGATCGCATGCGTATTGGTGATGTCCTGCAGCGGGTTCTTCGTCAGAACCACCATATCGGCCCACTTGCCGGCGGTGAGCGTACCCAGATCCTTGGCGCCCAGGAACTCCGCGGAGTTCTTCGAAAAGATGGTGATGATCTGGGAAGGCGTGAAGCCCACTTCCTTCATCAGTTCCATCTCCTTGTGTTCGAAGAAGCCGGTGAAGCGCGCCGGCGGGCCGCTGTCGGTGCCGAAGCCGACGCGAATGCCGGCATCATAGAGCTTCTTCAGGTTCTTCTGCGCGGTGGCCAGGAAGGTGGGGTACTTGGGCAGATCCTTGTCGGCCTGCTGCTTCTTGAGATAAGCGTCGCTTTTCAGGGTGTTGATCACTTCTGGCTCCGCGCCCAGCTTGAAGAACGGATCATCCAGGAACGGCTGCTTCTTGGAGAAGGCGAACGTGGAGTATTCGCGCGCCAGCGTGCCCAACTGCCAGGTGCCGTTCTTCTTCATGATGTCGATGAGCGTCTGGTCCACTTCGCGGTCGCGGACGCTGTGGGCTGCGGCGTACAGCCCGTTCTCCGCCAGTGCCTTGGCATCGGCGTAGTAGAAGATATGCGCGGCCGTGCGCAGTCCCTTCTTCTTCGCCGCCTGGATGATGGCCACCGAGATCTCGGTCGGAATCTTCTTTTCCTTGCCCAGGTGGTCGTCCACCCAGATCTTCACGAAGTCCGGCTTCTTCGGCGCCAGTTCGTCCATCGCCTTCTGCACTTCGGCCGGGCTGCCGATCTCATACGGCACGCCCTTCATGCCAGGCACTGTGGTGGGGTAGCCGTTGACGCCCGTGAAGCCTTTGCCGGCAGTGAAGATGCGCGTGGTCTTGGGGCGCCCGGCGCGCTGCGCGTCGCGGATGGGGAACACCGAGCTCTGGTCGCTGCCCATGCTGAGCATCGACGTCACGCCGTATTTGGCATAGGTGTCGAGCTGCTTCTGGACGTTCTGCGGAGTGAAGTTTTTCGGATCCTGCACTAAGCCAACAACGTTGCCCAGGTGGCCGTGGAGGTTAATGATGCCGGGCATGACGAACTTGCCGGTCAGGTCGACATCCTGCGTTCCCGCCGGCGCTTTCATCTCGCCGGCCTTGCCGACCCAGGCGATGCGGCCGTCCTTGACCACCATGCCAGCGCCTGCCAGAGGCGCGCCGCCGTTGCCGTCAATCAGCGTAAAGTTGCGCAGCACAATGGTTTCGCTGCTCGCGCTGGCGGCCATGGCCAGCAATGCCAGAAGAATCCTCATGGGTATACCTCGAAGAAAGTGAGTTTATCATGCTGCGCCAAAGGCGCAGAACATGCTGCGCCCGGCTATTGGCGGAGTTGGAGGCGTAGCGTGGTGAACAGAACGTGGCGCGGGCCGCCCACGTCCCCCCGGCGCCAATCGAAGAAATAGCCGAGTTCCACGCGGGCTCGGGTGCCCACGTTATGGCGAAGGCTGGCCAAGGGACGAAGCGCAGCGGCGCCCCTCGCGTCGAAGAACACCTCGCAGGAGCCCAGCGGCGACCAGCCGTCGCTCTCTTTGCCGAACCGCAGCAGGTGACGGTAGCGGTGGAAGCTCGGGCGGCTGGCGGCGAAGAAGTACTCCCACAGGCCTCGGGTGCGAACGCCGCGGACAAGGTCGCGTTCGGCCCCCGCAAAGACCCGCTGGCTGTCTTCCCAATCGGCGCTGTTGCGGTGGGCGTCCTGGTACCAATAGCCCGCATGAAGGGTAACACCGGGCAGGGCGATCTGGGCCATGGGTCCGGCACGGAAGTAAGCCACACGGGGCATCTCGCCGGTGTTAACGGGCGTGTGTGCGCGCCAGCGGAACTGCGTGTGCGCCGTCAGCTGCACACTGCCGAAGCGAGCCGATGGATCCACCGTGTGCCAGGCTTCCACGGGGTCGGCAGCCTGCGTAGCGGACACGGCCAGCAGCAGAAGCACGGCCAGCCTGTGTATGTTCCTGCGCACAAAGGTATACCCCTAGCGTAACTGCCCGGGGTAGCGGCGTTCCAACCAGTCGATGAAGTCATCGGGTACGGCCATGGTGGAAAGGCGCGACTGCCGGACCAGGGCGAAGTCACCGAACAGGCCGGAGGCTTTGACTTCGTGCAGGGTGGTGGGTGGCTCCAGGGTACGGAGGTACTTGAGGGTGACGATGGCGGATTTGGGATTGGAGGGGTCGTTGGAGGGTTCGGACATGACTTGGGCGAGGCCGACGATCTGGGATTCGCCGCCGCTGTGATAAATAAGGACGCGGTCGCCGGGCTTCATGGAGCGGATGGCACGAACGGCCTGGGCGTTATTGACGCCGTCCCAGACTGTCTGCTGCTCCTGGGCAAATCTGCCGATGGAGTAGGTGTTGGGCTCGGTCTTGGCCAGGAAGAAGGTCATAGGTGCTATTGTTTCGCAGGCGAGGCGTGTCACGGAAGATGGAATTCCGGCTGACAGCGCGGCTGGGCCTAAAGGGTATAATAAGAAAACTTCGGCGCCCTACCCGTCGCGGCAGGGCGTGAGTCTGTATTGTAAGGAATCCGCAAATGACCCGTTCTCACCGAATCGTATCGGCTTTGGCATTGGCCGCGGCCGTTCTGACGTTAGGCCCAGCCTCCTGGTCGCAGGAACAGAAGAAGAACGATGGCGGCCGCACCGTCACTGAGCCGAAGAAGGGAATGGAAGACCCGAAGGCGTCGGCGCCGACGACCGCCGCTCCGGTGGATCCGAAGAGCTACAAGCTAGGTCCGGAGGATGTGGTGTTCGTCCGCGTCTGGCGGGAGCCCGAGTTGACGGGGCCGATTCTGGTGCGTCCGGACGGCAAGATCTCGATGCCGCTGATTGGGGAGTTGGAGGCGGCCGGGGTGACGCCGGAGGAGCTGGGGAAGACCATCACGGACGCGTTAGGGAAAGTGATGAACCGGCCGGAGGTATTCATCTCGGTCCAGCAGGTAAACAGCAAGAAGTACTATATGGTTGGGGAGATCAACCGTCCTGGGGAATATCCCCTGATTACCCGTACCACAATCTTCGATGCGATTAGTAAGGCTGGGGGATTGCGCGAGTATGCGAATGGCAAGAAGATTGTGATATCGCGGGGCGACAAGCGGATTAAGTTCAACTATAAAGACGTGTTGGCCGGCAAGAACCTCAGTCAGAACATTGAACTGGAGAACGGCGACACGATCATAGTGCCGTAGGTAGGCATTGGAAAAATCGGAGAAGCAAGCAGTTATATGGAAAATCAGGACGTAGGCTACAACGTTAGCCGGCGTGCGCCGGACCTGGAAGACTATTTGGACATGGCGCGGCGGCAGAAGGCCTGGATCATCGGGCCTATGTTCGCGGCGCTCGTGATTTCGTGCGTGGTGGCGTTTGCATGGCCGGACACGTACGTGTCGACGGCGGTGGTGCGCGTGACGCCGCCGCAGGTGCCGGAAGCCTTCGTTCCGACCAACGTGAACCTGGAGATGTCGCAGCGTATCAATGCGATGGCGCAGCAGATCCTGAGCCGCAGCACACTGACCAACATCATCAATACCTACAACCTGTATCCGCGCGAGAAGGCGCGCCTGCCGATGGAAGACGTTGTGGAAGAGATGCGGCGCGACGCTGTGCGCATCAGCAACGTGGTGTCGTACACGCCATCGGAAGGGCGCCGGCAGGTGCCTGCTTTCCAGATTTCGTTTGCCTATGAGAACCGCATCCTGGCGCAGAAAGTGTGTCAGGAGCTGGTGACCAAGTTCATCAACGAAAACACCCGTGACCGTGCCAACCAGTCGGTATTTACGACGCAGTTCCTGAAGGACCAGTTGGAGTTGGCCCGGCGTGACCTGCAAGCGGTGGAAGACAAACTGGCGCAGTTCCGCGTGAACAACGCCGGGAAACTGCCGGACCAGGTGCAGCAGAACCTGCAACAGCTGTCCGCTCTCGAAGCGCGGCTCGGCAATCTGAACGCCACTGTCGGCCGGTCGAACCAGGAGAAGCTGCTGCTGGAGAACCAGTTGCGTATTACCAAGGAGCAGTTGAACACTCTCGGGTCGCCCACCGAGCAGATCACGGTGCAGCAACAGCAGCAGGCCCAGGTGAAGAATGACCGGCTGGCGCGGCTGGAAAACGAGATCATGGCCCTCGAAACGCGAATCGCCGCGTTGAAGGAGACCTACACCGAAGCGCACCCGGACGTGAAGGCGCATATCTCGGCGTTGGGCGTGTTGAAGCGGCAGCGCGAGTCGCTGGAGAAGCAGGAAGCGGCGAAAGAGGCCGCCGAAGCTTCCAAGAAGAAGCCGGAGGAAGTGCCGCAGAAGCGAACGGTGACGAACCCGAACGTATTGCGGGAGCAGCGCGAACTGGAAGCCATCGTGAAGCGGCTGCAAGGCTTGATGGAGGCCAAGGATCTGGAGATGGAAGAGGCCCGCCGCGAAGCGCAGCGCATCGACGCCCTCATCCGGACCACGCAATCGCGTATTGACGCGACTCCGCTGGGCGAAAAGGAATATATGGAATTGCTGCGCGATCGCGAACTGGTGCGCCAGCGCGTGGACGATCTGAACAAGAAGCAGAGCGTATCGCGCATCGCGACGGACCTGGAAAGCCGGCAGCAGGGCGAAAACCTGGAACTGCTGGATCCGGCATCCATTCCGCAGAAGCCGTCGCAGCCGCAGCGGCCGCTCATTATCGGTGCGGGGACGGCCATTGGCCTGTTCCTGGGGATCGTGCTGGCCGGCGCCCGCGAAGTGAAGGATAGCTCGCTCAAGAACCTGAAGGATGTTCGGGCCTACACGCAGTTGAACATTCTCGGGAGTATCCCGCTGCTTGAAAACGACCTGGTGGTACGCCGCCGTCGCCGTCTGGGGTGGCTGGCATGGTCTACCGCGACAATTGTCGGCATTATGATCATGTCCGGCTCAATGTACTACTACTACTTCATGCCGAAGGTCTAGGGCAACGAAAGGAATACCATGAGCCGAGTTCACGATGCGTTGCGCCGGGCCGAGCAGGCCGGTTATCTAAATGCCCCCGCGGCCCCCGCTGGCACGGCGGCCGCCCCACCCCGTCCCGGAACCCGCGTGGTCGACCAATCCCTGCGCGGCCTGCTGGAACTGGTGCAGGAGATCCCCTTTAACCCCGCCCCGGAAGCGCATCTGATTGATGCCTCCCGGCCGCACGAAGCGCCTACCGAGGAGTTTCGCACCCTCCGGACCCGCCTGAACCACCTGCAGAGCCTGCAGCCGATCCATAACGTCGTAGTCACCAGCCCCTCGCCAGCCGAGGGCAAGTCCTTCGCGGCGGTGAACCTGGCGATGGCTGAAGCGCAGTTGACCAACAACGCCACGCTGCTGGCCGACTTCGATTTCCGCCGCCCGATTGTCCACAACATGTTCCAGGTGGACCGAAGCCCGGGCATCACGGATTATCTGCTCGGCAAGGTCAAGCTGCACGAGATCATCAAGAAGGTGTCCGGCATGAACCTCTATATCATGCCGGCCGGAGAAGCGGTCATCAACCCGCTGGAACTGCTGAACCTGCAGGAAGTCCGGGTGATGCTGGATTCGCTGCCGCAGTTATTCAATTGGGTGATTCTGGACAGCCCGCCGCTGCTGTTCGCCGCCGACGCGAACCTGCTGGCGACGCTCTGCCACGGCACCATCCTGGTGGTGCGCATCGGCACCACCACGATCGACTCGGTCACCCGGGCGATGCAGTCGCTGTGCGAAAACAACGTGCTGGGGACCATCGTCAATGGCGCCCGCCGCGGCGAACTCTACTCCAAGTACACCTACTATCACAGCTACTACTATTCGAAGCCGGACGAGCGTCCGAACGAGCATAAGATCGTCAAGGACGAAGATCCGGACGACGACGACGAATAGCCGGCCCGCCCCGGGGCTCTCCCCGCCCTTGGGGCCCTTGTAAAATGCGCTATACTTCGGGATGTCCCCGCCGCTAGTGTCTACTGGCGCGGGGACTCTTATCGCCATCGATAAGGGTTTTTGGGTGAGGTGACCCTTCGCGTTGGATAAGCTATGCCCAGTACGGAACTTCCGATAGCCCTTCTCGTCTCTTCCAGCACCGTCTCGCGGCTGCAACGAGCCTTCTTCGATGACACGTTTGCCGGCATCCACACGCTGTCCTGGTTCGACTACGCGCTCCTGATTCCGTATTTCACGCTGCTCATCATCCTCTCGATTTACGGCTTGCACCGCTACTCGGTGATCCGGGCCTATTACAAGCACAAACACAAACTGAATCAGCCGCCGGCGCAGCGCTTTAGCGAGCTGCCGCGGGTGACCATCCAACTGCCCATCTTTAACGAGCGGTACGTGGTGGAGCGGCTGATCGAGTGTGTCGTCGAGATGGAGTATCCGAAGGACCGTCTGGAGATTCAGGTTCTGGACGACTCCACCGACGAGACCCATCCGTTTACGGAACGCCTGGTGAATGAGTATGCGGCGATGGGCCATCCCATCGTCTACCTGCACCGCACCAACCGCCACGGCTTCAAAGCCGGCGCGCTCGAAGAAGCTACCAAGAAAGCCAAGGGCGAGTTCCTGGCCATCTTCGACGCCGACTTCCTGCCCCCCAAAGACTTCCTCATGCGCACCATCCATTACTTCACGGACCCGCAGGTGGGTCTGGTGCAGACGCGGTGGGGGCACATCAACAAGCACTATAATCTGCTCACCGAGGTGCAGGCCATCCTCCTGGACGGCCACTTCGTGCTGGAGCATCCGGCGCGCTTCGGCTCCGGCCACTTCTTCAACTTCAATGGCACGGCGGGCATCCTGCGGCGTCAGGCGATTGAAGACGCCGGCGGCTGGGAGCACGACACCCTCACCGAAGACAGTGACCTCAGCTACCGAGCGCAGCTGAAGGGCTACAAGTTCATCTATCTGCCGGAAGTGGAATGCCCGTCCGAGCTGCCGGTGGAGACGTTCGCCTTCCAGGTGCAGCAATCGCGTTGGGCCAAGGGTCTTATGCAGGTGGCGTTGAAGCTATGGGGCCGCATCTGGCGGTCCGACATCAGCCTGGGCCACAAGATGGAAGCCTGGTGCCACCTGACGCCGAACATCTCCTACCCGATGATGATCCTGGTGACGATGCTGATGCTGCCCGTGATGATCGTGCGGTTCTACGTCGGCTGGTGGGAGATGGTGCTCATCGACCTGCCGCTGGTGATCGCGTCCTTCTGGTCGATTACGGCCTTCTATGTGGTGGCGCAGCGCGAGCTGTACCCGAAGACCTGGTGGCGCACTTTCTTCTTCATCCCCGCGCTGATGAGCGCCGGCGTGGCGCTGACCATCATCAACACGAAGGCAGTCATAGAGGCGATCCTGGGCGTGCAGACGAGCTTCGTCCGTACCCCGAAGTTCGCCATCGGCGAGAAGAAGATGCAGGTCACCCAGAAGAAGTACCGCTCCCGCAGCGGCTGGCTGCCCTACCTGGAACTCGCCTTCGGCAGCTATTTCCTCTTCATGGTGGCCTACGCGATTGAAACCTACAACTTCCTGGCCGTCCCGATTCTACTATTGTTCGTAGGCGGCTACTATTGGGCCGGCATATCGACGCTGTGGCAGGAATACCAGGACCGGCTGCGATGGGAAGCCGCGCAGCAGATGGAAACCGAGTCGGCTTGAACCAGAGGTTTACCCCGGATGCGGTGTGCGGGACTGCTGTTCCTTTTCAGTTTGCCCCTGGCGGGGGCCGATGACCGCAACTTCGCGGGCAGTTGGACTCTGGACGCGGCACGATCCGAGATTCGCTCACTGCCCTATGCGCCGGCGCCGTCGCTCCGTATCGAGCAGGATGCGGCGAAACTCCAGCTGATTGCGGGCAATACTCAGCAAATATATCTACTGACGGGTGAGACGTCGAAGCAGACCTTCGGCGCCACCGGGCTCAGCACCCAAACCAAGTGGGAAGGCGCCGCGCTGGTGCTGAATTCGCTGTCGACGACGGGCCGGCAATTTTCCCTCAACGAGCGGTGGCGTCTGGGCCGGGACGGCAATACGCTGATCATCCGCAAGGTGTATCACGCCGGCGTAGGCGAATCCGAATCGACCCTGGTGTATCAACGGGAAGGCGCTGTGAAGTCCACCGTGGTGGCGCCCGCCGCAGCCCCCGCCGCCGTGGCGGTAGTGACGGCGCCGCGAACGGCGCCCGAAAGCCTCACCATCCCCTCCGGCACGCGCGTGCTGCTGCGGGTGAACCAGTTGATCTCGACGAAGATCGTGAAGGCCGGCGACCGGCTCTATCTGGAAACCGCCGTGCCCGTGACGGCGGAGCAGCGCGTCGTGATTCCGCGCGGCTCCCAGGTAACGGCGCTGGTGAAACAGGCCAACCGGGGCGGCCGCGGCGGCACCAGCGGCGAACTCGTCCTGGAGTTCACTTCCATCATTCTGGCGAACGGCACGCAGCGCGACATCCAGTCGCACCTATCGTCGGCCGACGGACGCCCCTTCGATCGTGGGCAAGGCGGCATGCGGGGGCAGCGCAGCAAGGTGGAGGATGCCGGTACCATCGGCAACACAGCCAGTGCCGGCGCCTCGCTGGGAAGCCTGGGTGGACACATGGGCACAGGGGCCGCCGCGGGGGCTGCCGCCGGGCTGGCGGGCATTTTCGCCAAGCGCGGGCCCGACGTCGAAATCGCGGCTGGATCCATGCTGGAGATGAGCCTGGATCGCGACCTGCAGTACAACGTGCGAGAATTACCGTAATCTGCAATGCGTCTGATTCTGGGTTTTCTTTCATTCGGGCTCCTGGCTGAGCCGCTCTGGCTGTCGCTTCTGGACGGCAGTTCCACATCCGGATGGCATGCCGCCGTTACGCCCAGTTTCCCGGAAAGCTGCTGGCGCCTCGAAGAGGGCGCGCTGCGTCCGGTCCCCGGCAACCAGCAGGTGGATATCTGGTCCGACAAGGCTTACCGCAACTTCATCCTCGACTTCGAATTCAAGGTGGATGCGAAGGCTAATGGCGGCATCAAGTATCTGATCCAGCGTGGCAGTGCCTGGACCTCGAAGCGCAAAAAACCGGACGGGATACCCTACGAGGTCTACCGGGAAGGGACTGGCGGGCTGGAGTTTCAGATCGTCGATGATGCTGGTGACGAGGCCAAGGATCCGAAGCGCCGCTGCGGCGCCATGTATAGCCTCGTAGCACCTACCGATCCGCCGCCGGTTGGGCCCGGTGCTTTTCACAGCGGACGCATCGTGGTGCAGGGTGATCATATCGAGCACTGGCTGAACGGCAAGCGTGTGGTGTCGGTGACGCTGGGGACTCCGGAGATGGAGTCCATCTGGGACAACGGCAAGCGCGAAGACATCAAGCAGATGCGGACGATGGCGAAGCGCGAGTCGCCGATCGCGATTACCCATCACGGCAGCGCGGTCTGGTACCGGAACATGCGCGTGCAGGCGTTGCCGGATTAGCCCCATGCGCATCCTGCTTGGGTGGATACCGGTGCTGCTTTTCGCGCAAGGCTGGGACACGGGCGGCTGGCGTGCGCCGATCAGCAAAGCCTTCCCACAGGTGTGCTGGCAGATCGAGGACAACCAACTGCGTCCGGTGCCAGGCAAGGTGATGCTGGATCTGTGGTCCGTGAAAGAGTACCGCGATTTCGATTTGAGCTTCGAGTTCAAGCTGGACCCTGGGGCCAATGGCGGCATCAAATACATGGTGCAGAGCGGTGGCGCTTGGCGCGAGCGGGGCGGCAAGTGGTTTAAGGCAGAGGGCATGCAGCCAGAGCCGGGGGATACCTACCAGGAAGGCACGAATGGCCTGGAGTTTCAGGTAGTGGATGACGCCACGAAAGAGGCCCAGAATCCCAAGCGGCGTAGCGGCGCGATGTATAGCCTGGTGGCGCCGACCGATCCACCGCCGATTGGGCCGGGAGTGTGGCATACGGGGCGCATCGTGGTGCAGGGCGACCGCATTGCGCATTACCTGAATGGCAAGCAAGTAGTGGCGGTGACGCTGGGATCGCCCGCGATGGAGTCAGCGTGGGACGCCTGCGAGCGTAAAGATATCCAGCGGCTGCGCGCATTGGCGAAGCGGGAATCGCCGATCGCCATCACCCATCACGGCACCTCCGTGTGGTACCGCAACCTGCGGATCAAGGCTGGTAAGTGATCTGTTCGCCGCCGATGATGACTAGCGTGCGGACGTCGATCCCTTCCTGGACGGCCACGTCGGTGAGTTGGCCGCGATGCGGCCGGCGCACGCGGATCTTCCTGGCATTTGGCGCGCCGGCGTTGCGCAGCACCTCGCCCACCGTGCCACTGATGGACGCGTAGCGAAGTTGATCGCCCACGCCAACGGGCAATTCGCCGGAGATAGCCATGCCGGAGGGAACGGCGAAGCAGAATCCGCGTAAGGCGCGGCAGGCCGCTTCGGGGTCTTTGCGCACCTGGGCCGTGTGGTCATCCAGGTCCTTCGGCGTGCGGGCGGCGATGAGCAGAATATCGTGGTCGGCGGCCGACCGGCGGGTGAGGAAGAACAGCCGGTACCAGCGGGCCTTCGACGACATGCTGGCAATGGCAGTGCTGGGCTTCGGCGTAACGGTGAGCTTGCCCTGGCGATAGCTCTCCACCCGTTCGATCATGGGCCTGCCTTTGTCCATGCGATACCAGGCGGTCTCAAACCCCAGCGTCTGTCCGCCTTCTTTCAACGGCGCGACGATCTTCATGCGGAACGGCGGGCGCAGATCGACGAAGCCCGTCTGCACCGACGTGCCGTGGCGGAAGTAGAACAGCACGCGGGAGGGCAGCGCCAGGCCTTCGACAATGCCGTCGAGCACCGGACCGGCCTCTCCGGGCTTCAGGCAGCCGTTGGTTTCGAGCGCGAGCAGGCGTTCGCGGAAACGGTCGATTTCATCCAGCAGGGTCACGGCGACACGGCCCGCCTGCTCCAGGTTCTTGCGATCGGCCTTGAGGGTGGCCGTGCGGCCTTTCCACGTCAACTGGAAGGTCACGCCGGTGATGTCGCAGCCTTTCCGACGCGGGCGCCGCGCCTTGTTTAAAACAAGGTCGGACGTCCGTGTGGTGCCCGGCGGGGTCAGCATCTCCTGGGGGCCTACCCGTTCGAAGCGGTATGGGCCGGTGATCGGCGTGCGTTTCTGCGAACAGCCGGAAGCCGCCAACAGCAGCACCAGGCTACTGCAGCTTGCGAAGACCTTCCAGAACAGGAACAGACGGAATGGGCTCATGAAGTCCGAAGGTGAAGATGTCGGTTTGGCTGGCGATGGTTACGTATTGCTTCCCATCCACCTCATAGGTGATGGGCGAGGCGAACACCGGCTGGCCCATGTTGTAGTGCCACAGATGGCGGCCGTCCTTGGCATCCACCGCCACCAGGTGATTGTCATCATCGCCGAAGAAAATGACGCCGCCCGCCGTCGACACCGTGCCCGCCCACATCACCCCCGGGCCGGTCATCGGATACTCCCAGACCCGCTTGCCGGTCTTCGGATCCAACGCCAGCAGATAGAACTTGCCGGGCTCGGTAGGGATCTGCTCGCCGCCGCCGCCGGCGAAGTTCTGCATGGGCTTGGGGTCCTTGGCGGAGCTGACGTAGATGTCGCACTGCTCCAGCGTCACCACGTAGAAGAGACCGGTTTCGGGGTGGAAGGTGGGCGACATCCAATTGCTGGCGCCGCGCACGCACGGGCAGGCTTTGTTGCCGCTCGGCGTCGGATCTTTGCCGGGCACCAGGATTGGCTTGCCCTTCGCGTCGATACCCGTGGCCCAGTCCAACTTGTCGACGAAGGGCGTGGCGCGCAGGTATTCGCCGGTAACGCGGTCCAGCACGTAGAAGAAGCCGTTGCGATTGGCATGCACGACAACCTTGCGCGACTTGCCGTTGATCGGGATATCCATCAGCACCGGCCAGCCCTGCGCGTCCCAATCATGCGTGTCATGCGGCGTGAACTGGAAATACCACTGCAGCTTGCCGGTGTCCGGATTGACGGCGATGAGCGAGGCCGAATAGAGGTTCGCGCCGTTGCGGTCGCCACCATAGAAGTCAGGCCAGGGATTGCCCGTGGTCCAGTAGATAAGGTTGAGGTCGGGGTCATAGGTGCCGCTCAGCCAGGTGGCGGCGCCGCCCCAATCGAGCGTCTTTGGGCCCCAGGTTTCCGAGCCGGGCTCGCCGCGTCCGGGCACGGTGTGCAGGCGCCAGAGTTGTTCGCCGGTGGTGCTGGAATAGGCCGCCAGGAAGCCGCGCGTGCCGGTGTCGCCCCCGCCAATGCCGACGATGACCGCGTCCTTCACCACCATCGGCGCCACCGTAGCAAAGGCGCCCATCTTCGTATCGCAATAGGCCTTGTCCCACACCAGCGCACCCGTGATACGATGCAACGCCACCAGGTGGCAGTCGCCGGTGACGAAGAACACGCGGTCGCCATGGATGGCGGCCCCGCGGTTCACGCGGCTGATGGTGCTGCGTTCATCCCGATAGCCCCAGATGCGGCGCCCGCTGCGTGCATCGAGCGCGTTGACCTCGTTGGAATTGGTGACGTACATCATGCCCTCATAGACGATGGGCACGGTCTCCAGCTTGCGGCCGGTCTCCATGTGGAAAGTCCACTTCGGCGTGAGGTTCGCGGCGTTCGCGCGATTGATCTGTTTGAGCGGGCTGTGGCGCGTGCCTTTGTAATCGCCGGAGTAGGTGAGCCAGTTGCGGTTCGGGCTGGCCTTGATGTCTTCGAAGGTGACGGGCTTGTTGCTCACCTGGGCGCTCAGCGAGGCCGCCAGGAGCAGAGTCAGGGTCCAACGCATCTATCGTGCTCCTTTGGCGCGGCGCAGCTCCACGGGCCGCGACGTCTGGCGGCTCAGGTAGGCCAGCAGATTCGTCAAGTCCTCACGGGATAACTTCGCGGCAAAGCCGGTGGGCATGAACGTGGCCACCTCCACTTTGAAGTCGGCCAGATCCGTGGTCTTGAACAGGTACAGCTTGCCGTCTCTCCCCTGCAGTTGCACGTCGTAGTTCGTGTAGTTGCGGACCACGCCTTCCACGGTGTGGCCGTCCTTTGTCTTGGCGGTGGCCTTCGCAAAGCCCTGCTGGATGCGCGCGCCGGGTTTCACCACGGATTCGCGCAGGTATTCATAGCTGCGCGAGCCGCCCGCGTTCGTCAGGTCTGGACCCAGCATGCCGCCGCGGCCGGCAATCATGTGGCAGCCGGCACAGTTTTGGGCCGAATAGATGCGCTCACCAGCAACCGGATCGCCCGGAACCAGAATGTCTGCCGCGGGGGAACTCAGCGCCCGGACGAAGGCCACCAGCTTCCAGATCTGGTCATCCGGCAGGTTGGTGCCGGGCATGTCTGTACCCGCAACGCCTTTCTTGATCGTAGTGAATACCTGGAAATCGTTGGAGCGGCGGATGAGCTTGCCGTCGCGCAGGGCAGGGCCACGGCCTCCTTCGCCGGTGGTGCCGTGGCAGCCACCGCATGAGCCGGCAAAGGTCTTCTTCCCTTCTTCCACCGCGCCGGCGTCGCCGCCGAAGGGATTCTCGCGGTCTTCCACCTGCGGCTGCGCCGGAAAGAACGCAGCCGTCAGGAGGAGTAGAAAAGCAACACGCATGATCCTGGTCAGTCTACCAGGGTGCACGGGCCAAAACGAGGGCAGCGGCGACCACGCCGTTGAAGACGCTGCCCAATGTCTCGCCAAGCTCACCAAGCTCGCCAATTAGACAGCCAAACAATAAAGCGAAGGGCCGGCACGCGTCTTCCTGGTTATGGGCGGCCCGGAGGCCTGGGATACTCCATTGAAGACGCGCTACCCAAAAAGTTTCTCGCCCCTCCTTCGCCGAGGCTTCGGCGGGCCAGGCAAGCTCACCAATCTCGCCAATAAGACAGCCAAACAATAGTGAGAAGGGCCAGCCCGCGTCTTCCTGGTTATGAGCGGCCCGGAGGGCCCGGGGTACTCCCTCGCGGTCGTGGCTCCGTAACCAATACAGGCAACTTACGGACGGTGCCGCTAAATCAACTTATACTTCCCGGGCACTGGAATGGGAGTGGACGTCATCGGCAGGTTGTAGCCGAACTCCTTGGGCTGCAGGTCCAGCTTCGAACTCATGATCCGTTCCCAGGTGACTTCCTCGCCACTATAGGCCGCCTCGCGCGCCATGATGCATGTCATGGTGCTCTCGGCAACGGTCATGGCATGGTTCAGATACGGCCCATCCCCGCGAATGCTCTTCACCAGCGCGATGTGCTCATTCACGTAAGGGTTGTCGCCCCGGCCGGTGCCGCGGCCATCCATCTTCAACTGGCCCTTGGAGCCTACGATCAGTTCGCTCACATTCTGATAGGCGCCGCGTTCGAACTGCCGGCAGTGGCTGGACATGCGCACGCCGTTCGCGTATTCAAAATCGGCGGCGATGTGGTCATAGATATTGCCGTACAGCTCATCGCCAGGCCGCCAGGCACGCCCGCCATGCGCCCACACCTTCACCGGATGCGCGCCCATGAACCAGTTGCAGACATCAATGTTGTGCAGGTGCTGTTCGACAATCTGGTCGCCGCAGATCCAGACATAGCTGTACCAGTTGCGATGCTGCCATTCCATGTCGCCGTACTTCGGGTCGCGGGCCTTGTTCTGGATAACGGGCGTGCCCACCCAATACGCATACATGGCGCGAATGTCGCCGATCTCGCCATCCTGTAGGCGCTTGAGATCACGGAGATAGGCGGTATGGAAACGCCGCTGCGCACCCGATACCACTGTCAGCTTCAGATCCTCGGACTTCTTCGCGGCTTCCATGAAGCGGCGCACCCCCACCGGGTCGGTACCAAAGGGTTTCTCGCAGAAGACGTGCTTCTTCGCGGCGACGGCGGCCTCAAAGTGCTCCGGCCGGTAGCCGGGAGGTGTGGCCAGGATGACCAGATCGATGTCGGTGGCCAGGATCTTCTTAAATGCATCGAAGCCGACGAAGCGCTTGTCGGGCTCCACTTTGACGCGGCTGGCGAACTGCGGATTCTGTTCGCGCATCCAGCGTAGGTTGCCTTCCAGCTTGTCCTCGAAGACATCGGCCAAAGCGACGATGTCCACGTTCTCCGCGCCGGTGAGCAGATCGATGGCAGCCTGACGGCCGCGTCCGCCGACGCCGACCACGCCGGCCTTCAGCTTTTCCTTGCCCGCGCCGCGAACAAGTTCGGGCTTGATGATCTGGAACGCGGCGGCGCCGGCCGCGGACTTCTGCGCCGATGAGGTGAGGAAGGATCTACGGGAAACACCGGTAGAGTCCATAACATGGCCCCCTCCTGGAGAGCCTTTCATTATCTCGTAGTCACCTGCCGCGTGTGATATTCCACTTATTTCTTGCGCAGCGCCAGTTGGCCCTTGCGCGAGAAGTCCACCGATTCGGTGAGAATACGCATGGCTTCCTGCGGTGCATGGAAGCCCGTCGAGTTCTCGGCTTCGACGAAATCCAGGTAGAACTGCGCCTTGCGCTGGAAGTCGTAAGACTTGGCGAGATCGGCTTCGGTGGCGCCCTTGGCCTTGGCTTCCTGCAGGTCCGTGATCAACTCCATGAGGGCGTCCATAGCGATGTTGCGGGCGCCGAAGAAGCGCTGCTGGATGGTTTCGACGCGGTCCTTCATCTCCTCTTCCGAGAAGTGATGGCAGCCCTGGCAGGCGCGGTTGATGTTCAGCAGCGGGCTGCGCACGTGATGGTCGCTGATCTTCAGGCCACCTTCCCGCTTATACGGCATGTGACAATCGGCGCAGGCGACGCCGCTGCGCGCGTGCACGCCCTGGTTGTACATCTCGAACTCCGGGTGCTGGGCTTTCAGCACCGGCGCGCCGCTGTCCTTGTGCACGAAATCCTTGTGTTTGACTTCGTCGTAGTAGGCGGTGATGTTCTCCACCTTCAGACCCTTATGCCAGGGGAACGTGAGGCGTTTTTCTGGCCCCTTGAAGTAGTATTCGACGTGGCACTGCCCGCAGACATAGCTGCGCATTTCCTGAGTGGTGGCCATGGTCTGCACGTCGTAGTTCGCAATGCCCTGGGAAGCCTTGAAGACCTTGATGCCCTCGATGAAGGCGGGGCGCGTGATGCGAAGCTTCATCGAGGTGGGTTCGTGGCAATCGATGCAGGCCACCGGGTGTTCGATGTTCTTGTGCGCTTCGGCGTACGGCATCTGGTTGATCTTTTCGAAGCCGGCGAAGATATCGCCATTGCCGAGCTTCTTGTACGCCGTGTACGCCGACGCATGGCAGTTGATGCAGGCGCCGGGCTGCTTGAACTCGGTCACGCGGCGAGTGGTTTCCTGGTCCAGCAGCATGTAGGCATGGCCGCGCTCTTCGCGGAAATCAACCGAGAACGGATATCCCAGCCACATGCGCTTCAGCCGCGGGTCCTCTTCAATCTTGCTTTGGGAGACCACGGAGCGTTCGTCACCCTTCTTGGGGGAGTGCGGATGGCCTTCGGAGCCGCCGTAGCGGGTGCGCTGCATATCGACGGTGGACTTGTAGCTGGCGTAGTGGAGCGGGAAGTTCTTGCCCCAATGCGCGGGATCGGGCGTTTCGTCGGTGATCTCGACAACCTTGAAAAACGGGTTCCGCGCTTCCTGTTTGCGTTCGAAGATGTTCACCAGCAGCGCGGCGATGCCGAGGGTGGCAAGCGCGGTGATCACCGTGGCGATCAGGATGGGGCGCAGTGTGGTGCGTTTGGAATCGGGCATGGTTATTGTTCCTTAGTGCAGATGGCCGACGTCGCGATGACAGCGGACGCAATCGGTCTTGGCGGTCTGGCCGGGGTGGGCGGCGTCGATCCCGCTGACGATCTCGGAATGGCAGTGGCGGCACGATTCGCGCGTGATGCGGGCGTTTCGTTCGGTGATCTGGATGTGGTCCGGGAACTGCTGCGTGGTGAAGGCTAGGGAGTGAAAGAAGCCGTTGAGCGCTTTGGTGTAGTACTTCGGAACAAAGCTATGCGGGGCGTGGCAATCGTTGCAGACGGCGGCCTTGCGATGGCTGCCCTTGATCCAACCGTCATACTGCTCCCGCATGACGTGGCAATTTACGCAGGCAGCGGGGTCATTCGTGAGATAAGCGGCACCTTGCGCGTACCCGAAGGTAAAAAGGCCCGTACCGGCACATAAACCGAGCAGCGATCCGAGCAGGACCACCGTGATCACACCTTGCGACTGCGTCTTCCTGGTCACCTATCGGGATTATGTATGGTTCGAGCGAAAAATTCTCGTGACTGAAGTCACGGAAAGTTAAAAACTTCTCTTTCAGACTAAGGCTGTCATGTATTTCCTTTACGTATTTCTTCTGGCGACGGGTGGTCCGGCAAGCGCGCAGACGGATGTGCCGGCGAAGCCAGGGCTGGCCAAGCGGCTGAACTTCCAGGGCTCGGTGCGCACGCGCGTGGAAGCGTGGGATTGGTTCGACAACGGCTCGTCGGAGCCGTATGGCTATCTCGGGGCGCTGGCACGCTTCAGCATCTCGCAGCGGTACGAGAGTTTCGACTGGCAGGTGGAGGTTGCTCTGCCGGTGCTGCTGAATCTGCCGCAACGGGCGGTATCACCGGCGCCGCAGGGAGCGCTCGGGCTGGGGGCGAACTACTTCACGGCCAACGACAACTCGCGGAATGCGGCGATGCTGTTTCCAAAGCAGGCCTTCGTGCGCTGGCACCTGCCGGGGCAGCAATCCTTGCGGGTGGGGCGCTTCGAGTTCCTGGACGGCAGCGAACTCACCCCGAAGAACGCGACATTGGCGGCCTTGAAGACGACGCGAGTGAACCAGCGGCTGCTCGGGAACTTTGGCTGGGCGCACGTCCAGCGGGCTTTCGATGGCTTCCACTACACGCTGGCGAAACCGGGTGGCACAGTGACGCTGATCGGCGCGGTGCCGACGCGCGGCGTGTTCCAGACCGATGGCTGGGGCTGGAACAAGGCCGCGTTTTCCTATGCTTCGTATGCAAAGGCTACGGGCAAGGATGCGAATGCCGGCGAACTGCGGCTATTCGGTCTTTACTATCACGACTGGCGGCACGTGCTGAAGGTGGATAACCGGCCGCTGCCCGCTCGCCAGGCGGACATGAACAACATCGGCGTGTTCACGTGGGGCGGCCACTACCTGCATACGTGCGAGACGGGCGCGGGCACGGTGGATGTAATGCTGTGGGGCGCGCTGCAGAACGGGCGTTGGGGGCGGCTGGATCACCGTGGCTATGCAGGTGACTTCGAAGTGGGCTATCAGCCGAAGGGGCTTGCGTGGAAGCCCTGGCTTCGCGGCGGTTACTATCGCGGATCGGGTGACGGCAATGCCGCCGACAACAAGCATGGCGCCTTCTTCCAGGTGCTTCCGACGCCGCGCCCCTTCGCCCGCTTCCCCTTCTTCAACATGATGAACAACCAGGATGTCTTCGGCATGGTGACGCTGCGGCCGAACAAGGCGGTATCGTTGACCAGTGAAGTGCACTCGCTGCGGCTGAGCGCGAGCCAGGACCTTTGGTATCAGGGCGGCGGTGTGTTCCAGCCCTGGACCTTTGGTTATGTCGGGCGGCCGGCGAATGGGCGCGGCGGGTTGGCGACGCTTTGGGACGCGAGCCTGGATTGGAAGGTGAACGCGAACAACACGTTGAGCCTGTACTTCGGCAACGCCTGGGGGCAGGGCGTGGTGTCGGCCATCTATGCAAAACGCGACACGGCCCGCATGGGATATGTCGAGTGGACCGTGCGGTTCTAAACGGTCGCGGATTCTTCTATCGTCAGCGTGCCCTTGGTGGCGTCCAGGCTGGCGGTGATGCCCAAAGGGAGCGTCAGTTGATCGTCGGTATGGCCGATAGTCAGCCCGCTCAGCACCGGCACCTTCAGGTTGCCGAGGATGCGATCGACCACCTCCGGCAGCGAAAAGTTGCCTTCGGTGAAGGAGGGCTTGTAGTCCTTCGGCCGGCAATCGGCACACTCGCCCCAGACGATGCCGGCGGCAGCGTCCAGCTTACCGGCTAATCGCAGATGCGTGAGCATGCGGTCAATGCTGTAGGGCTGCTCGTCGACATCTTCGATGAAGAAGATCTTGCCGCGCGAGTCCACTTCATAGGGCGTGCCCAGCGTCGTGCTGAGCAGCGTGAGGTTGCCGCCCACCAGCGGCCCGCGGGCGGTGCCGGGCCGCACCGTGCGCAGCAGGTGCGAGGGGCGAATCGGATCGCTGTCCGGCGGGTTGGTGAGCGAGCCCATCGGCTTCGGGTCGAAGATGGCCTTCCGGAAGTTTTCCTGCGTGAACGACGAGAAGCGCGACAGCGCCACCGGGCCGTGGAACGTCACCAGGCCCGTCTTCCGATGGATGGCCAGATGCATCGCCGTGATGTCGCTATAGCCCAGGAAAATCTTCGGATTCTTCGCGATCAGGCCGTAGTCGATGGAATCGAGCAGATGCGCCGACCCGAAGCCCCCGCGCAAACAGAACACAGCCTTAATGGCCGGGTCGCGGAACATGTCGTGCAGGTCCGCCAGGCGATCGGCGATGCTGCCGCCGGTGTAGCCTTCCTTCTTGCGGACGTTGCCGCCCATGCGCGGTTCCAGTCCGAAGTGGCGCAGGGCGCGTTCGGCCAGCATCAGTGATTCGGGATTGGAGACGAACGTCGCCGGCGAAATGAGGCCGACGACGTCGCCTTTCTGAAGGGCCTTGGGCTTGAGGAGGCGCTGCTGGCTTTGGGCAACGGCAGCGCCCGCTAGTGACGATAAGAATCCGCGTCGCAGCATAGGAGTCTGGTCACTCCAATATAGCTGGGGATGTAGAAAGCTTCGGCACCACTCCGTTGAAGACGCAATACCACAAAAGCGCGTATCGGACTTAGCCGCCGATTAGCCCGATAAACGCCGACTCAAAACAAAGGGCTTATCTGCGTTCATCTGCGTTCATCGGCGGCCCTAGAGATGTTTTTCCGCAGCCTGTTAGACTAGTGGCCGGCGGCCCTCGCTTCCGGAAGCTGCAGGTAATCGTGCGCGTTCTGGTAGCAGATGCGCTTCACCATGCCGCCCACCAGCTTGAAGTCCTGCGGCAGTTCGCCGTTCTCGATGTCGGTGCCGAGCAGGTTGCAGAGCACGCGGCGGAAGTACTCATGGCGCGGGTACGACATGAAGCTGCGCGAATCGGTGAGCATGCCGACGAACCGCGACAGCAGCCCGCAATTAGACAGCGCGTTCATCTGCCACTCCATGGCTTCCTTCTGGTCGAGGAACCACCAACCGCTGCCGAACTGGATCTTGCCCGCCGTCTTGCCGTCCTGAAAGTTGCCGACCATCGTTGCCAGGGCGTAATTGTCGGCCGGATTCAGGTTGTACAGAATCATTTTCGGCAGCTCGCCCGTGCGTTCGAGCTTGTCCATGTAGGCGCCGAGCGTGTCGATCTGCGACCAGTCACCGATGGAGTCGAAGCCGGTATCGGGTCCCAGCTTCTCCAGGGCCAGCGAGTTGACGGCACGCTTGGCGCCCAGGTGCAGTTGCTTGGTCCAGCCGCGTTTGGCGTCCAGCCGGCCGAAGTAGAGCATCATGACGGAGGCGAACTGGCGGAACTCTTCCGCTGTGGCTCCGAAACCATCGCGGGCGCGGCTGAAGATCTGCGATGCGGTATCCAGGTCATCGAAATCGCCGAAGCAGTGGTTCAAGCCGTGATCGGACAGCCGGCAGCCGTTGTTGTGGAAGTACTGGTGGCGTGCATCCAGCGCATCCAGGAAGGCGGTGAAGGAGCGCACCGGGTGACCGGCGACGGACCCGAGCTTGTCGACCCACGCGTTGAACGCCGCGGGCTGGTCGACGCGCATGGCTTTATCCGGTCGATAGGCCGGCAGCACGCGGGTGGGCAGCGTGGACGCGGCCAGCGCCTGGTGATGGACCAGGTCATCGGTGGGGTCGTCGGTGGTGCAGAGGGCGCGGATACCGAAGCGGTGCAGAATCCCCCAGACGCGCAGTTCGTCTCCCGCCAGTTGCTCGTTCGCCTCTTCCCACACGGTTTCGGCGCTGTGTTCGTCCAGCAGGCGGAAGATGCCGAAGTAGCGAGCCAGTTCCAGGTGCGTCCAGTGATACAGAGGATTGCGCAGAGTGGCGGGCACCGTCTTCGCCCACGCCATGAACTTCTCTTTCGGCGACGCGCTGCCGGTGATCAGGTGTTCGGGGATGCCATCGGCACGCATGGCGCGCCATTTATAGTGGTCGCCCTCCAGCCAAATCTCGAACAGATTGGCGAAGCGGCGGTTGCCGGCCAGGTCGGCGGGCGGCAGGTGGTTGTGATAGTCGAGGATGGGCTCATTGGCCGCGAATTCATAGTAGAGGCGGCGCGCGGCGTCGGTCTGCAGTAGGAAATTGTCGTTGATGAACGTCATGAAGATGGATCAGACTTTCCGGGCGGGGGCGGCTTTGCTGCGCGGGTCCTCCCGCTCAATGGTTTCCGGAGTTTCGGGCACTGCTCCTTTATCTCCAGTGTCGCGAATCCAGCGGTCGAGATGCGAGGCGTGCTCGGCCACCAGCTTCTTATGCGCGGGCGAATTGGCGAGGTTGTTCACCATGTGCGGGTCGGCCTGCGCATCGTAGAACTCGACAGCCGGCCGGTTGGGAGCCATCCACTGGGCTTGCGTGGCGTTCAACTTGCCCTGCTTGTGGAGATCGAACATGGCGCCCAGGGTGGGGTACTGCTTTTCGATGTACTCGTTCCACTGCGTGTACGGGCGGTCCGGGTAGTAGTTACGAATGTAGCGGTAGCGGTCGGAGCGGACGGAGCGGATGCGGTCGACGGTCATGTCGCAGCGGTCGCGGGCCGTGAAGATGCGGTCGCGATGTTTATGTTTGGCGCCGAACAGCGGCTGGCCGTGGAAGTTGCCCGGGACAGGCAGGCCTGCCCACTCCAGAGTCTGCGCCGTGATGTCGAGCGAGATGGAGAGGTCGTCGCGCACGGCGCCCTTCGCCACGACGCCGCGGTGGCGCACGATGAGGGGCACATGCGTCCCGGCATCGTACAGCCACTGCTTGCCGCGTAACAGGCAGCGGCCGTTATCTCCGAAGAAAAAGATGATGGTGTTGTCGAGTTCGCCGTCACGCTTCAGCGAATCGAGCACGGCGCCCACCTGCGTATCCAGCAGGTTGATGGTGTCCAGGTAGTTGGCGTACTCATCGCGAACGACGGGGTGGTCAGGATGGTACGGCGGCAGTTCGACTTTGTTGGGGTCAACCAGCTTGGCCTGCTTGCGTGCCGCCACGAACATGGGCCCCTTGTGTGGCGCGGTGAAGTTGATCTGGGCGTAGAAGGGTTGGCCTTTCTTGCGCTGGTTCCAGTGCGTGCCGTCGAAGGGCTTCTCGCCGTTCGGTAAGTTGAAGTTGAAGTCGGTTTTGCCGGAGCCCTGCACGCCGGGGGCGATTTCGCGCACGTTGGCCGTGAAGTAGCCGGCATCGCGCAGGCGATGGCTGACCAGACGGACGCCTTCGGGAAGCTGATAGTTGTCGGTGCGATGGCTGCGGTGGTTGTGGGCGTTGATGGCCGTCTGGTACATGCCGGTGTTCCAGCCGGAGCGGGCGGGGGAGCAGACGGGCGCGGTGGTGTGCATGCGCGTGAAGCGCGTACCGTCGTTGGCGAGGGAATCGATGTTGGGAGTATGGACGAGCTTATGGCCGTAGCAGCCGAGCCACGGGCCCAGATCGTCGCCAAGGATCCAGAGGATGTTGGGGCGTCGGGAGGAGGTTTGGGCAGCGCCGCCGGCAGCGGCGGCAATCGTGGGAATGAAATGGCGTCTCTGCATGGACGCTGCCCATTATAAACGCGACCGTTAGAGCTGCAGCAGGTAGCTGGTGATGCGTTCCATATCCTTCGGGTTGAAGCGATAGGGAGGCATCATGCTTCCGGGGGAGAACTTCTGCGGTTCGGCGAAGTGCCCTTCCAGCCACTTGCGGTCGCGGCGCCGGGCTATGCCGTTCAGCGGGGGGCCCATCTGGACGCCGGTGCCGTTCACCACGTGGCAGGAGCCGCAGCGGTTGTTCTGGTAGATCATGGCGCCTTCGACGGCCTCCTGCGGCGCCTCGCGGAGTTGCTTGGCGTTAGCGGGATTCAGCTTTAAAAGGAAGGCGGCGAGCGAGTTCAATTGCGAATCGGGCAGGTGGACGGGCGGCATGGAGGTGCCGGGCACCTGCTGGGCGGGCTGTTTGAAGTGCGCCAGCATCCAGGCGGCGTCGCGCTTGGTGGGCGCGGCCGCGAGGTCGGGGCCCGCCTTGGAAGCGCCGTCGCCAAGGGTATGGCAGGAGCTGCAGTTCTCGGCGCGGTAGTAGCCGATGCCTGCCAGTTCCACGGGGGACAGGTGCGTCCACTCCGCTGGTTCGCCGGCTTCGCTGACCACCTGGGCGGGGGTGGAGGCGATGGCGGCCGCAGTCAGCGCGGTCCAACCGGCTCCGGCGATGACCACAACGGCCATGGCCAGCTTGCGGTCCATGAGGCCGGAGAGCTTGGAGCGGTCAAAGAAGGGGACCAGGAATAGCGCGACGATGGCCAGGTTCGGCAGAATCACCGCGCCCACCACTTCGAGCGGCCCTTCGAAGAACTTCAGCATCTGGAAGAGGAACAGGAAGTACCAGTCGGGGCGGGGCACGTAGGTGGTGTCGGTGGGGTCGGCCAGGCGATCGAGCGGGGCCTTCAGGGCGACGGCCATGCCGAACAGGATGCAGAACGCGACGAAGATGGCAACCGTATCCTTAAAGACTTGGCCGGGGTAGAACTTTTTCTTGGGCTTGCCTTCGTCGCCGGGGCCGGGGGCGACGCCGTGCTTGCGGACCAGGTAGACGTGGAAGCCGATGAGGCTGAGGATGCCGAGCGGCAGCAGCAGCGTGTGCAGCGCGTAGAAACGGGCGAACGTGACGACGCCGACGCCGCCATCGGCTCCCATCAGGCGGACCGCATACGGTCCCAGGCCCGGTGCCAGGCCGGCGATCTGAGTAGTCACCACCGTACCCCAATAGGCCCGATTGTCCCAGGGCAGCAGGTAGCCGGTGAGCCCAAACGCCATCGTTACCATCAGCAGCAGGCACCCCACCACCCACGTTGCTTCCCGTGGACGGCGGTAGGCACCCCAGATGAACACCTGCACCATGTGCAGCACCACCACGACGATCATCATGCTGGCGCCCCAGTGATGCAGCCCGCGGATCAGCGCGCCGCCGGTCAGCTCATTCATGATGTACTTCACACTGTTATAGGCTTCGCCAGGGGTGGCGGCATAGTTGAAGGCAAGCAGCATGCCGGTCAGGGCCTGGATCAGGAAGCAGAACAGCGCCACGCTGCCCAGCACCTGGTGCCAGCCCGCCGAAGCGGGGATCTCTTCATACAGAAAGTTTTTGATGCCGGTTTCGAGTCCGGTGCGGGTTTCGATCCATTCGATGACGGGTCGCATGGTCCTATGCCTCCGGGCTCGCGGTGATGGGTCCCAGCAGCACCTTGCCGCCCTGGATCTTCACCAGGTAGCGATCGAGCGGACGCGGTGCCGGGCCGTCCAGGACGTTGCCTTCGAGGTCGAAATTCGAGGTGTGGCACGGGCAGAGGAACGTTTTCTTCTGTTCTTCATAGCGGAACGCGCATCCTAAGTGTGTACAGGAAGGCGCGAAGGCTATGACTTCGGACTCGGATTTCTTGATCACCCAGGCCGAAGTCTTCTCGCTGGAAACCTTCCAGCCGTCGACACGGTTGCGGCGGAAGACGAGTTCCTCGGGGTGACCGGCGGGGAGGCGGTTGACGTCGGTAACCTCAACCCATTGCTCTTCCTTCTTTGCCCGAGGGGGTAACAGGAGGTAGATGGCGGCGGGAATCGACAGGGCCAACCCCATCACCGCGGAGAGACCGTAGATGACCGCGAGCTGAAACTTGCGGCGGGAGACATCCTCGTGAGTAAAGTCCTCGTGAGCACTTTCCTGAAGCGACATGACGTGTATTGTATACCGGATCTGAGATTTGAAAATCGGGATTGGCTGTTATACTGGAGGCAAGTTTGGAGGGACGGTGGATGGCGCTGAGTAAAAAGCCCCTGCTCCTCGC
>JAEUQF010000265.1 GCA_016789745.1 Bryobacterales bacterium | reverse complement strand
ACCGCTGGCGGCCAGCTGGCATACCAACGTGCACGAGTTCGGGGCGCGGCGGGTGGAGAAGTTGCTGTCGTTTGCCGGAAAGGGCGTGAGTGGGGCGATTGCCGGGGCGGCGGAGCGGGCCATTCTGGCGGCCACGGTGCGCTTCTACCGGATCGCGAAGACGCTGTTCGCGCCGAATCCGGACCTGGTGCGCATGCTCCGGGACCGCACCGGCCGGCCCACCTACGACATGCGTCGCGGCGTGGATACGGTGATGTACACGCCGGAGAAGCGGCGCCGCACCGATCGTGTGTTCCGGATGGGTTACGTCGGCCGCATCACGCCGGAGAAGAGTGTACGGTTTCTGGTGGATATCGAGCAGGCACTGTTGAAGGCCGGTGCGCCGCCGTTTCAATTTGTGGTGATCGGGCAGGGGAGCGAGAAGGAGTGGCTGCAGGCCAATCTGCGCCATGCCGAATTCCCCGGCGTGCTGAAAGGCGAGGCGCTGGCGCAGGCCTACGCCAACCTCGACCTGTTCGTGTTCCCCTCGAAAACCGATACGTTCGGCAACGTGGTGCAGGAGGCGTTGGCGAGCGGCGTTCCTGCGGTGGTGACGGCTGAAGGCGGTCCGAAGTACATTGTGCGCTCCGGGGAGAGCGGGTTTATTGCCGCGGATGATGCGGCGTTCGTGCGCTGCGTGCTGCAGGTGATCGGGGATCCCAGCCTCTTGGCGAACCTGCGGCGGCAGGCCCGCGAGCAGGCCTGCGATACGACCTGGGATCGCGTGTTCGAGCGCATTTACGAAGCGTATGAGATGAATCTGCGTCCAGACGAGCACGTGCATCCGGCGCCGCAGCCTGCCGCGCATTGAACCGCGAGCGAGGTTCCGCTAGGCTGGTACATTCCACTTTCCAGCAGCGGGAGGCCTTTTGCACGAACTGCACATCACGTTGGCGGATGGCTCCTCGCGGGTTCTGCGCCTGACGGAGAAGCCCATCCTGCTGGGTCGCGAACCGAGTTGCGACCTGGCGTTTCCGAGTGACCCGGAGTTGTCGCGCCGTCACCTGGTGGTGGAACTGGAAGGGAACCGCTGGGTGGTCCGGGATTTGGGCAGCACCAACGGCACGCGGCTGAACGGGCTGCCGTTACAGACCAAGCACATTCTGAAGCCGGGCGATAAGATTAGCGCCAGCCATATCACGATGCTGTATCGCGAAGCCGAGCAGCCGAAGAATCGCACGGTGTTCTTCGATGCCAGCCGGGTGGAGGCGCATCCCAGCACGGTGGCGATTCACCTTTCGGACCTGCTGGATTCCCAGACGTCGGAACGGTTGAGCCCGGAGCCGGCGTCCGGATCGGCCTGGGTGACGCCGCTGCAGGCGCTGCTGCGTGTGGGAAGGGAGTTGGTGCAGGGCCGGCCGCTTGACGAACTGTTCGGTGTGGTTCTGAATCTCGCGCTCGAAGGCGTGGGTGCCGAGCGCGGGGTTCTGATGACGCAGGAAGGCGAGGATCTGGTGGAGAAAGCCTCGCGCGGCGGGGAGTTCCGCATCAGCACCGCGGTGCGGGACCGTGTGATGAACCATCGCGAGTCCGTACTGATCGAATCGGTGGCGGATGCGCCGGCCATGCTGTCCAGCAAGACGATCATGATGCAAGGCGTACGGTCGTTGATTGCCGTGCCGTTGCAGACCGATTCGCGGGTGATCGGGCTGCTGTATGTGGATGCCCGCAATGCTTTACGGCGGTTTACCAATGACGACCTTGGCCTGTTGACCGTGATGGCCAACGTGGCGGCCATGCGTATTGAGCGGCAGCGGCTGGCGGAGATTGAAGAGAGCCAGCGCAGGCATGAGGCGGAACTGAACCAGGCGGCGGAGATCCAGAAACGGCACCTGCCGCGCACCGCGCCGGTGTGGAACGGACTGGAGATCGCCGGTATGCACAGCGCCTGTCTGACGGTGGGTGGCGATTACTTCGACTACCTGACGCTGTGCGACGGGCGGTTGGGCATTGTGGTGGCCGATGTGGCGGGCAAGGGCATGCCCGCGGCACTGATGATGATGAGCCTGCAGGCGCGCGTGCAGGCGTTGGCGGAAACCTGTACGGACATGAGCGACTTCGTGACGCGTTTGAACCGCAACATGCTGCCGTCGTGCGCGCCGAACAAGTTCGTCACGATGTTTGCCGGAAGTCTGGATGCGGCCACCGGCGAGTTGCAGTACACCAATGCCGGGCATCTGCCGGGTCTGCTGGTGCGCACCACGGGCGAGGTGGAGCACTTGACCGAAGGCGGCATGTTCGTGGGGCTGCTGCCGAACCTGCAGTACGAACGGCTGACGGCGACGCTGCAGGAGGGCGATCTGCTGGTGCTCTACACCGACGGCATCACCGAACAGGAAAACGCCGCGGGCGACGACTACGGGGTGGACCGGCTGCAGCAGGAAGTGACGCCGCGTCGGGATTGGCCGCTGGAAAAGCTGATTGCGCATGTGACGGCGCAGGTATCGGCTTGGGCGGCTGGGGTGCCCGTCTCCGATGATCAGACGGTCGTGATGGTGCGGCGATCGGCGGGTCTGAACGTGACGGCGCGGCCCCTGGTGTTGCGCCCGTAGGCGAGACGCTGGGAGTACGCTGGAGGCATGCGACGCCTGCTGCTGGTCTTTCTGGCTGTAGTTCCGGTTTGGGCGGTGGAACGCTTCGGCATCTTCGAAACGTTCTTCGAGGCGAGTGGGGAACCGCTGGGGCAGGAGCGGCTGGTGGAGTTTCGTTGCGGCAGTGCCGTGGAGCGCGTGCCAGCGTTCTGGGACGGCGGCACAACGTGGAAGGTTCGATATATGGCGCTGGCGGCGGGGACTTGCCGGTGGTCGGCGCTGGAGGGGCTGCCGAAGAAGTCCGGGCGCTTTCGGGTGGAGGTTTCGAAGTCCACTACGAATCCCCTGCTGGCGCGCGGGCCGATACGAGTGGCGAAGAATGGCCGTCATTTCGAACATGCCGACGGGTCGCCTTATTTCTTCCTGGCCGATACGGCCTGGAACGCGGCGCTTTGGTCTACCAACGAAGAATGGGCGGACTACCTTGCCGACCGTGCCGCCAAGCACTTCACTGCCGTTCAATTTGTGATGACGCAATGGCGGGCCGGGCGTCAGGATGAGCGTGGACAGACGGCGTTCGCTGTGCGCGATGGCGTGCTGACGGTGAATCCGGCCTTCTTCGCGCGGCTGGATCGGAAGTTTGCTTCTCTCAATCAGAAGGGGATGGTGGCCGCCGGCGTGGTGCTGTGGGCGCTGACCTCGAAAGACAACGAAAGCCCCGGAGTGGCGCTCTCTGTGGAACATGCCTCGCAGCTGGCGCGCTACATGGTGGCGCGGTACCAGGCTCATCACACCACGTGGTTCCTGGGCGGCGATGGGGATTACTCCGGGCAGAACGTGGCGCGGTGGCAGGCGATCGGGCGTGCGGTTTTCCCGGCGGGCCGGCGGCGCGGGCCGGTGACGCTGCATCCGCGTGGCATGCGCGATCCGTGGAAAGACTATACAGGTGAAGCTTGGGTGGACTATATGGTTTACCAGACCGGGCACGGTGGCGATGCGCGGAAGTGGAAGTGGAATGCCACGGCGGGTCCGGCGGAGGGCTGGAAGCTGACGCCGCCGCGGCCAGTGCTGGACGCTGAGCCCAACTACGAAGGGCACATGTCGTACAACGGCAAGAAGATCGATGATTATGCGGTGCGGCGCGCCTCCTGGTACAGCGTTCTGAATGCGCCGCCGGCGGGCATAACCTATGGAGCGCACGGGATCTGGTTCTGGAGCCGGAAGGCGGAGCCCCCATTGGATCATGCGCGCTCGGGGCCGGCCATGCCGTGGCGGGAGTGTCTGGACTACCCGGGGGCGAAACACATGCAGGTTCTGATCGAGACGATGCGGTCGCTGCGCTGGTGGACGCTGCGTCCGGACCGGTCACTGCTGGCGTCGGACACGCACCGGGAGGACTATTCGGACTACGTAATGCCCGCCCGCAGCGAGGACGGGTCATTCGCGCTGGTGTATCTGCCGGATGGGGTGTCGCCGTCGGTGGTCAAGACGGGCGGATGGGCCCGACAAACGTTCGTGGATCCGCGTTCGGGGGTGCGGACGGCGACGCGCGGGGCCGGGGACGCGCTCCTGCTGCTGGAGAAATAGGGGCGGTTGACCTCGGCACCATTGTCAAGAACAATACAGAGTGGGTGAATTTACCCGAATTGTGTCCCGATGAATACTACAACTTGTGCCCTACTTGTAGCCGTGCTGGCGCTGTACCCGCTGCAGGCATCTGATCCCGGCTGCCCCCGTTATCCTGCCTCGGAACGTACCGAGTTGCAGAACCAGATGGAATTGGAGCTGTCGACGGCCCAGTTTGCCGCCCGCAAGAACAAGCAGCCCGTCCGCAACGCCATCCCGCACTACAACTTTATTGATTCGCAGATATTCGGCAAGATGAGTGCCGATGGGGTGCCGTCGGCGGAGCTGACCACCGATGCCGAGTTCCTCCGGCGCGTCTCGCTGGACCTGACCGGCCGCATTCCGACGCCGGAAGCCGCGGCGGAGTTTCTGGCGGACTCCTCGCCGGGTAAGCGCGGGAAGCTGATCGAGGACCTGCTGGCGTCGCCCGCCTACGTCGACCAGTTCACGCTCTATTTCGGCAACCGCTTCGAAGTCACCTCCGGCTATTACAACGAGATCGGGGTCACCGGCCGGACGTTGTTCCACAATTTCCTTCGCGAGGCGGTGCGCCAGGACCGGCCCTATAACCAACTGGTGACCGAGATGATCACGGCCACCGGCGATGCGGACCAGGTGGGCCCGGCGAACTTCCTGACGCGCGGCTGGCAGAACGGCGATCCCATCCAGGACACCTGGGACACGTTGACCGACCGCGTCACGGTGCGCTTCCTGGGCTTCAAGAGCGAATGCAACTCCTGCCACAACGGCCGCGGCCACCTGGAGCAGATCAACCTGTGGGCGTCGCGCCGCACGAGGGAAGAGTTCTGGCGCATGTCGGCGTTCTTTTCGCGCATGAACATGAGCCGGCTGGCGGTGGATGCCTTCAACCAGCGGTTGCGCTGGTACTTCGTGGATCGCAATGCGGGCGGCTACACGGCGAGTGTGAATCCGGGGAGCCCGGGCCCCCGCCCGCCGCGCACCGGCGGTCCTTATGAGCCACGCTTTATCCTCACCGGAGCGGAGCCGCAGAACGGGCAGTGGCGCAAGGAGTTCGCGCGCCTGATCACGTCCGATCGGCAGTTCGCCAAGGCGACGGTGAACTACCTGTGGGCGTACCTGTTCAACTACGGGCTGGTGGATCCGCCCGATGCGTGGGACTTGGCGCGTGTGGATCCGAAGAACCCGCCGCCGGCGCCGTGGGCGTTGCAGGTGACGCATCCGGAGCTGCTGGAACAGCTGGCGGATCATTTCATCAAGAACGACTACTCCATCAAGGAGATGCTGCGGCTGATGACGAACTCTTCGGCCTATCAGCTCTCTTCCAAGTACGAGGGCCAGTGGAAGCCGCAGTACACGCGCTACTTCGCCAAACACATTCCTCGGCGGCTGGCGGCGGAGGAGCTCTACGACGCGCTGCAGATTTCCACCCAGACCGACACGCCGATGTTCGTGCCTGGTTTCGAAGAGCCGCTGCATTTCGCTAATCAACTGCCTGATCCGACTGAACCGCGCAGCGATGCGGCGGTGCTGGAGTTTCTGAATACGTTCGGGCGAGGCGACTGGTGGAACAATCGCCGGGATCCGCAGCCGACGGTGCTGCAGTTGCTCTACAACATGAACGCCAACCAGACGGTGCTGCGGACGTTTGCGTCGCGCTCCGATAGCCCCGCCAACCGCCCGGCACGGCTGGCCGTTTCTTCCCTGTCCGATGAGGAGATTGTTCGGGAGATGTTTCTGGCGACGCTGACCCGCTACCCCACTTCCGACGAGACGGCCACGGTGCTGCGGCTGAAGTCCGGCACGCGGCTGGACTGGGTGACGGACCTGCAGTGGGCGTTGCTGAACAAGCTGGACTACATCTTCAACTACTAAGGAGGAAGCCATGCAGAATTGTGGGAATCATTCGATGAATCGCCGCCGCTTCCTTCTGGGAGCCGCGACCACGGCCGGATTTCAGTTGCTGAACGCGCATGCCGATGCCGAAGTGATCAGCGCGCGTGCCGTGACGCCGCGTAAAACCGCGCGCGCGGCTATCTTTATCAATCTGGCGGGTGCGCCGTCGCACCTGGATACGTTCACGCCCAAGGACGGGCCGTGGAATCCGCCCGATGCCGATTTGCGGGAGTATCCCGGCGGCATCGTGCTCTCACGAACCTATTTCCCGGAACTGTCAAAGATTACGAACGATCTGTGCATTCTGCGCTCGGTGTCTTCGTGGGAAGCGGCGCATGAACGCGGGCAGTTTTATCTGCAGACGGCGCATCCGTCAAACCCGGCCTTCGCGGTGGAGACCCCGCACATCGGATCGGTGATTTGCCGCGAGTTGGGCCGTGCCGATCAGCCCTTGCCACCCTTTCTGACGTTCTATAGCGGCGGCATGCAGGGGTCGGCCTTCCTGGGCGGACGTGTGGCGCCGCTGATGCCGTCGCCCAATCGGGCGGGCCTGGCCACGCTGGAGCACAACTTCTACGGGGCAACCAGCCAGCAGCGATTTGAACGCAAGTTCGCGATGCTGGAGGCGCTGGACGCGCCGCTGCGCCAGAATCCGTTTGACCCGGGCATGGCCGCCTACGCCAGCTTCTACGGCACGGCGCGGAACATGATGTACAACCCGGAGATCGCCAAGGTGTTCCGCTACACGGCCGATGACGAGGGGCGCTACGGGAACACGAATATCGGCCGGGCGCTGATCAATGCGCGCAACGCGGTGCAGGCGAAGAACGGCGCGGTGTTTATCAATGCGACGATGGGCGGCTGGGATTCGCACCAGCAGCAGTTTGACCGCACGTATGGCGGCAATCTCTATCAGTTGAACAATCAGTTGGACCGGGCGTTGGGCGCGCTGGTGGAGGACTTGAAAGCATCGGGCGATTTCCAGTCGACGATCATCGTGGCGATGGGCGAGTTCGGTCGCACGCCGGGTCCGCTGAATGCCCGCGGCGGGCGTGACCATCACAAGGCAGCCATGATGACGCTCATGCTGGGCGGCGGTGTGAAGGGCGGGCAGATCATTGGCGATCAATCGCCGGATGGTGCCACGGTGGTGACACCGGGCTGGCGGGGCGACCGTCCCATCTTCATGGAAGACATCGCCTCGACGCTGCTCTCGGCGTTGGGCATCGATTGGACGAAGGGTATTACGGACACGCCTTCGGGGCGCAAGTTCGAGTACATCCCGTATGGGTTGGAAGGGACCTACTTCCCGGTGGACGAGGTGTTTGCATGACACCCCACGGGTTGGCCCTTCTGCTTGGGACGGCCTGTGCCGCTCTGGCGCAGGGGCCTGTGGCCACGGTCCAGATCACGGCGCCTACGTTGCGCGTGATTGCCGGAGAGCGGTTGCGACTTACGGCGGTGGGGCGCGATGCCAACGGCGTGGCGCGCCCAAACGACACGGTGCTGTGGTCGGTGAATAACACCAATCTTGGTCTGGTGAGTTTAGGCGGAGAGTTATCGACCAACACACTCGGCATCATTCAGGTGTCGGCCCGCATCGGGAACATCACCAGCACCATGTTCATCCAGATCCTGCCGAAGAAGATCAATGTGACTCCGGCCGAGGCGACCGTCGCGGTTGGACAGCAGATGCAGTTTCGGGCCGAGGCCTTGGATATCAATGACCGGCCGCTGCCCAACGTGACGTTCCGCTGGTTTACGTCTTCGATGAACCTTGGCACCACCAATACAGCGTCGGTGACGAACCAGGGCATGCTGTCGACGGTGGCGGTGGGGCGCATCCTGGTGCGTGCGTCCTACGACTACAACACGGGTGTGCCGGGCTTTGAACGCCAGGCGCAGGACACGGCTACGGTGACCATCCGGCCGCCGCAGAACTATCGGCTTTCGCGAGTGATCGGGACCAATGATCCCTACCCGGGCCAGGGGCGGCTGCGCGCGCGCGTGGTGCCTTTATTAGGCAATGAGCGCGGGCAAGTGCTGTTCAACGCGAACTTTGATGGGATGGCGAGCGGACCGCTGCTCATCGAGAATGGCGTGCCGAAGTTGCTGATGAGTACGGGGATGGCGGGGGTGCAGCCGCAGTCCCAGATTGGCGAGTTCTCTCAGTTGGCGATGAACAATCGCGGCGAGGTGTTGGCCTTGACCAGCATGTTGGGTGTGGGCAACGCCATCTTCAAGATCGGCGCCGATGGGCCGGATCCCGTGTTCGTCGATACCAGCCCGCTGCCTGGCACGGAGTTTCTGAGCGGCGCGTTTCTCAATCGCAATTGTTTGAATGACAACGGGACTTGGGCATTCCGCGCCAATTACCGCGTGCAGAACGCGGGCCCAACGATTACGGCCATCTTCCGGGTGCCCACGCGTGGGTTTCCGAATGAGGTGGTATCGACAGTGACGGCGCTGCCGGACTTCCCTGCCACGTTCAGCTTGGACAACGACTTCGGCATTGCCGGGAATGACCTGATGTACTTCACGGCGACCTCCGGCACGCGCCGGGCTCTGTTTGTCGACAACTTCGGCGAGATCCGGAAGCTGCTGGAGATCGGCATGCCGCTGAACGGGTCGACGGTGAGCCGGTTTATCGGGAACGCTTACTGGGCCAACGGAGCCAATGAACTGGTGGTGAGCGTAGGCTTGGCGAACAACCAGGTGCCGCTGCTGCGTTTCGATTTGACGGACCTGAATGCGGCGCCAAAGTCAGTGGCGCTGACGACGTTGGATGCGATCTATGCCAATAGTCCCGTGGCTGGGACGCTGTTCCGGGGTAACTTCAACAATCGCGGGTATGGGCTTTGGATCTGGCCGCGTTCGGGCGATCCGCAGTTGTTGTTCCTGCAGAACAACAACGCGTATCAATTGAGGGGGCGGGCGGTGACGCAGATCGACTTCGCCACCATGAACGCGCAGGGGCTGGTGACGGTGATCGCGCGCACGAACGACAATCCGATGGAGATCTTCACGGTGACTTCAGGCAACCCGGCACAGCCGCTGCTTGCGGCCGGGGACGTGGTGCCGGTGAACCCGACACTGACGCTGATCAACGTGCTGAACGGCGACCGCATGGGCAACGCACACGTGCTGGTAGGCAGCCGCGGGTCTTCGATCTTCGAAGTGAATGACCGTTCGCTGCGTCCGGTGTATCTGCTGGGCGAGCAGGTGACGGGCATCAATCTGCATACTGGATCGAACGTGGGCGATGCGCGCAAGGCGCCAGGTGGTGACGTGTTCGTATCGCAGACGAACGGGCAGGGGATGTATCGCATCCGAGGCGGTGCGCCGGAGTTCGTGCAGCGCGCCGGTTATGCGTTGGAGGCCGGCACCACAGGCAATGCGCCGCAGAACGTGATTGCAACGAATTCGCATGGCGGGCTGTTGTGGCAGGCGTCGACCAATCGTGGGGATACGCGGCTGTTCCAGACTGGCGATGGCGGGGTGCGGCCGATTGCGACGAATAGCGTATATGCGCCGCAGGCGTTCGAGGTGGACGGGAAGACTGTCACGGGCTGGGCCGACATGGCAATGGATGACAACGGCCGCGTGATGGGCCGGTTCACGTTCCGCGATGGCAGTCCGACGGCGTTCTACCTGTATAGCGATGGCGTATGGCGGCACGTCGCCACGGCGGGCGAGACGATGCACAACGGGAGCCTGGTGGTCGGGATCTCGCAGGTGCGCTCGGCCGGCGATGCGTTCTACGCGATCTTCAACCTGCAGGGCTTGGGGAATCACTTGGTGCGGTGGCGGTCCGGCGGGTTCGAGACGGTGCTGCATGTGTCGGAGCCGCTGGTGACCGGACACCTGGTGGGTAGCGTGGGGAACTACGATGTGAATCGCAAGGGCGAGGTGGTGGCGCAGTGCAATCCGAGTCCGCAGGTGCTGGTGGTGAAGAAGGGAAACCAGACACAGTACATTCATATGCTGAATGAACTGACGCCGGATGGAGACTTGCTGACGCGCACCAGCGACTTCGATATCCGGGATGACGGGACGGTGTACTTCCTGGCTATGACTGTGATGGATGAGTACGTGCTGTATAAGGCAACGCCAGTGCAGTGAGATGTGGGCGGGGTGCTGATTCGAGAGCCGCGCCTGTCCTGCGGGGAGGTTGCGCGACGTGGGCGTCGCGCGCGGGTCTGGGGACCCGCCCTCCATCCGTAAGGGCGCTACCCTGCGATCAGCGCCCTTACCTTCCCTTCCAACTCCGCGGCGCGGTCTGGGGACTTCGCCTCCACGGCGTAGCGCAGGATGGGTTCTGTGTTGGAGGCGCGCATGTGGACCCAGGCGTCTTCCAGAAGAATCTTCAGGCCGTCGCGGCGGTCACACTGGCCTTCCGGGAACGTGACCTCCAATTGGCGCATGAGGGTGCCGAGGCGCCCGTGTTCGAAGGCGAACTTGCCGGAGCGGCGCGAGTAGGCCGGCATGCGCGCGGCCAGTTGCGACAACGTCAGGCCCGTACGCTCCATCAGGTCGAGCACGAAGCCCATGCCGGTATAGCTGTCGCGGCAGTACTGCACTGACGGGAAGATGATGCCCCCGTTCGACCCCTCGCCGCCGATCACGGCCTTTACGGCCTGCATCATTTCGACGACGTTGGCTTCGCCCACCGGCGTGCGGTAAACCCTCCGGCCATGCGCGAGCGCGATGTCATCAATCACCGACGATGTCGTGAGATTCACGGCAACGTCGCCGGGCATGCTGGTCAACACGGCATCGACCACCAGCGCCAGCACGTCGTCGTTATCCAACACCACGCCGTTCTCGTCGACGATGGCGAGGCGGTCGCCATCGGGATCCTGGCCGAAGCCGATGTCGGCGCCGGTGCGGCGTACCAGTTCCTGGAGGTCGCCGAGGGTGTCGGGGCGCGGTTCGGCCTCGCGGGGGAAGGGCTGTGTGGGGTCCACCGAGATCGCTTCTAACCGGCAGCCGAGCACATCCCTGAGGAAGTGAACGCTCAGCTCGCTGCCCGCGCCGTTAACGCCGTCTAGCGCCACTTTGAACTTGTGGGCACGCACGCGGCCCACGTCGACGTGCCGTACCACGCGGTCCAGGTGCATGCGCGGCGGCGTGTCGGGGTCATAGGCAACTCGCCCGATACGGTCATTGGTGGCGGTGCGGAACTCGCTCTCATAAAACAGGTCGAGCAGTTCGCGCCGCTCATAGTGATTGAAGAACAGCCCGGCGTGGTTGAACAACTTCAGCGCATTGTATTCGGACGGATTGTGGGACGCGGTGATGGAGATGCCGCCGCGGGCGCGGGTGGCGTTGACGTAAACCTGAATCGTAGGGGTCGGCTGAATACCCACATAGACCACATCGCAGCCGGTAGCCAGCAGGCCGCACGCCACGGCATGCTGCAGCATTTCGCCGCTCGACCGGGTGTCGCGGCCCAGCACCACCTTGCCCGGACCGACGAAAGTGCCGAATGCCTGCGCATAACTGCAGGCCAGCGCGGGCGTGAGGAACTCGCCCACCACGCCGCGGATCCCGGAAACGCCAACCTTCAGACGATGCTCTCTCATACGGCGCTCCGCACCATGTCCATGAGGGTTTCAAACAACACGAGCGGTGGGTCTCCCTTCTGTTCGCAGATGACACGGACGATGGGCTCGGTCTGGCTGACGCGCACGTGGAACCAGCGGTCCGGCCAACTGATGCGAAGGCCGTCGCGCACGTCGACGATGCCATCGCCATACTGGCTTTGCAGCTCCATCATGAGGGCGGGCACGCGCTGCGGATCGAGCGGCAGTTCGCCCTTGAGGATGGAGTAGCAGGGGTAGGTGGCCAGGATCTCGGAGAGCTTCTGGCGGCGCTGGTGCATGAGCGAAAGCACGGCCAGCATGCTGGCGATGCCGTCGTAGATGAAGCGGAACTGCGGCATCATGACCGCGCCGGTGCCTTCGCCGGCGACGGCGATCTGGTCAGGGTGGTAGGTCGCGAGCGCGTCCATCGCCGCCTGGCGGCCGACCGGGACGCGGACCACCGTGCCGCCGTGGCGTTCGGCGACTTCGTCGAGCAGCGCGGTGGTGGAGAGATTGGTGATGACTAGGCGGCCGGGGCAGCGTGGCAGCAGGTAGTCGGCCAGCAGCGGCAGCACCAGTTCTTCGTTGACGGCATCGCCCTTGTCCGTCGCGATAGCGACGCGGTCTGAATCAATGTCGAACAGGAAGCCGGCGTCCGCGCCCAGGGGTTGGATGAGCGGCGCCAGTTGCAGCGAAACCGTGCGCGCATTAATGGATGGCTCGTGCGCGAAGTTCACACCTTCAATGCGTTCATTGATGAGGATGAAGTTGAGGCCGAAGCGCTCGATGATGCGACGCAGGATGATGGCGCTGGTGCCGTTACAGCAATCGACTACGACTTTGTAGCCGCGCAGTGCGTTCAGGTCGAAGACGCGCGCCAGGTCATCGAGATACAGATCGAGCGCGGCGGTGTCCTTCCGCAGGACGCCGATGCCCGTGTAGTACTGATAGGCGAAGTTGTGGAGGTGATAGATGTCCAGCAGTTCGCCGGCTTCGGCGGTGGACAGGTACGTGCCTCGGGCGGCGAAAAACTTCAGGGCATTCCACTCCGCAGGGTTGTGGCTGGCGCCGATGGAGATACCGCCGGCGGCGTTCAAGCGCTGGATGGTGTGCTGGATGACCGGCGTGGAGACGATGCCGAGGTCGACTACGTCGTGCCCGGTGGAGAGTAGCGCGGCGATCACGCCTTCGCGGATCATGACGCCGCTGGCGCGCGGGTCACGGCCGATCACGACAGGGCCGGGGGCGAGGAAGGTGCCAAAGGCGGCGGCGAAATCGAGCACGTGCGACGCGCCCAGCCCGCTGCCAACAATGCCGCGCAGCCCCACATGGGAGATTCGGAGGGCTCGTTCCATGGGGCCTACTTCACCAGCACCAGGCGGCCGAAGGCTTCGGGTGTGTGGTACGTCTCGTTATTCACCACGTTCCAATTGATGTGTACGCGGTCCGGCATGGGGCCCTGGATGCGGTAGGCGTTCATACGCATTTCGTTGCCGGGCTCCGGCGTACGGCTGTCGATGGAGCCAATAGGGATCTTCATTTCGCCGTACCAGATCTTCTTCGACTTGTCGATACGCGCCTTCACCTGCATGCCGGAGTTCCACTTCCAGCCGTCGGCGATGCGCGGGGCGCTCTTGTCGATGTCGAGGTCGACCCACTCGCCCTGCGGGGATACCTGGAACTCGCGATAGCGGCCGATATTGTCGAAGTCGGCGCCGACGAAGACTTCGGCCACATCCCAATCCCACAGCTTGTTGGTCTCGGTGCTGGTGGAGGGATTCGGATGCAGGTAGAACTGCTCATACGGGCATTCGAACAGGAAGTAGAGATGCTGCCCGGTCCAGGCGGACCACACGCGCATGCGATGGCTGGGCACCGACTTGCCGTAACGGTCCTGGTCGGCGATGACGGGCTTGGCGGCACGCCAATGGGCGGCGGATGGATTCGCCGTCAACTTCACATCCTTCGCCATCCACTTGCTTTCCAGCCGGCCCGGACCATCGGCCCAAGCGGCGGTGCTGATGAGGAACCACAGTGCGAGTTTCATTGTTTGGGGAAATGTCTTCGATACCAAGCCATGCTGCGATCGATGCTGTCGATGATGTGTTTGACTTCCCGCAGGCCATGGCCTTCCCGAGGGTAGCGCACCATCACCGATTCCACACCGGCGTCCTTCAACGCGATGTAGAACTGCTCACTTTCGGCGATACAGACGTCGTTGTCATTTTCGCCATGCAAGAGCATGACGGGGGTCTTGGCCTGCGCCACGTAGCGGAGGGAGGAGCGCTTCCACAGCGTGTCCATCAGGTCGCCCTGGTGGGGCAGGACGCCGAAGGTCATCTGCTCATACATGTTGTAGTACGTCATGTAGTTGTAGCTGACCAGGTTGATGATGGGCGCCAGCGGAATGGCGGCTTTGAAGATGTGCGTTTGGGTGATGAGCCAGGCGCTGAGTTGGCCACCGTAGCTGCCGCCTTCCACGCCCATGCGGTTGCGATCGATCCAGGGGTTGCGGCGAATGGCGGCGCTGACGCCATACAGAACGTCCTGGCCTTCGCTGCCGTTCTGATCGCCGAAGACGGCGTCGGAGAATTTCTGACCGTAGCCGATGGAGCCGCGATAGTTCACCTGCAGCGTGGCCCAGCCCTGGGCGGCGTAGACCTGGCTTTTGTGGTTGAAGGCGGGGCCCTGGGAGCTGTGCGGGCCGCCGTGGATCATAACGATCAGCGGATGTTTGGAATCGGCGGTGCGGCCGATGGGCTTGGTGAGGAACGCCTCGATCTCCCACTTGAAATCATTGCTGACGAAGGTGAAGGGCTCTACTTCGGCGATGGCCTTGCCGCGCAGGACGTCGGCGTTGAGGTTGGTGTGCTGCTTGCGGTTGACGAACAACTGGGCCATGTCCTTGAGGCCAGTAAAGGTGTACGCCATAGTGCCGTTGGCGGCGAGGGAATAACTGCCTACCTGTCCCGGCCCGTCGATGACGATTTCGGCGGTATTGCCGCGGGAGGGCATGCGGTAGAGCTTCATGCTGCCGTGATCGATGGCCGTGGTGTAGACCCAGTTGCCGTCGGGCGCCCAGGTGGCGGTCATCTGGCGATTGTCGATGGCTTTGCCGAGTTCGGTGCGCTGTGAGCCATCGGCGTTCATCACCCAGACGTGCGTGTCTTCCATGGTGGTTTCGAGGTTGGTGAGGCCGCGGCGCGTGGCGAGGTAGGCGATGCGGGTGCCGTCGGGCGACCATTTGGGAACGTACTCGGCGCTTTCGGTGGCGGTGAGACGGGTGATGGAGCCGCTGGACGGATCGACGGTGAATGCGTCGTAGTTGAAGAAGTGGTCGCCGTCGGGCTCGCGATTGGAGATGAAGAGGATGCGCTTGCCGTCTGGGGACCAATCGGGGGAATGTTCGTAGAGGTCGCCCTTGGTGAGTTGGCGGACGGCCTTGGTTTCGACGTTGATGACGTAAAGGTGCAGGCGCTTGTTGTCGTTAAAGCGCGTCAGGCCTTCGGCGAAGTCGGGCTTGTAGAGGTAGCGCGTGATGACGACGGGGTCGCCACTGGCCTCGGCGGTCTCCGGCCCGGGCGTCGCATGAACGAAGACAAGCTGCTTCGAATCCGGCGACCAGGCGTAGGTCTCACCCATGTGCGGCAGCGGCGCGTTGGTGCCTTCCAGGGCATGCAGAAACCGCGCCCCACTGCCATCGGCTTTCGCGACGATAAGCCCGCGCTGGCCTTCGAGGGCGCCGCTATAGGCGATGGACTTGCCGTCGGGCGACCAGCGGGGCGCACCGGCATTTTCGATCTTCGCCTGCGCGCCGCCCGCCAGCGTTTCCAGAATCAGGTGGGTATAGGCCTTGCCGGGCTTATCGTTGTTGGCAATCGTGTAGGCGATGCGGGAGCCGTCCGGGCTGAGTTGCACGGCGGCCACACTACGGAGCCTCATCAGATCGGCGCTGGTGAGCCCGGTCTGAGCCCAACCCGGCGCCAGAGCAAACATCAGCAGCAGAGCTGCCTTCATGCGGCGACCTCTCGTTCGATCACTCCCGCAACCTGGACGATCAACTCCTCATCGCCCAACAGGAGGTAGTGGGGAAGCCAGAAGGCATCGCGGATGCAGGCTTCCGAAACAGGACACGGGTGAACGCGACAGGGCGTGGATTGCCAGAGCGGGTTGTCGTACAGCGTGTGCGGATAGAAAGGCGTGCAAGGGACACCGGCCGCCGTCAGGTGTTTATGGAACGCATCGCGGCTCATGCCGAGCTTCGCTTCATCGATGCGGCCCAGCACCAGGTACCAGGAGTTACGCGTCACGCGCGGGTCAATCTTCTGCCAGGTGATGCCGTTGACATCGCGCAGCGCGTCCAACAGCAGCGTGGCGTTGCGCGTGCGGCGCTCGATCTGGCCATCGAGTTCGGCCAGTTGCGACAGCAGCACCGCCGCTTGTAACCCGGTGAAGCGCGCGTTCGAAGCCAGGTCGAAGTGATGGAACCACGTAAAGCCCGGGCGGCGCCCCTGGTTGGAATAGGAGCGTAGCGCAGCGTCGACAGTTTCGTCGTTGGTGAGAACCATGCCGCCTTCCCCACACGTAAGCACCTTGCCGTTCTGAAAACTGAACGACGACCATTGCCCGATACTGCCCGCGCGCTTGCCTTCCCATTCGCTGCCATGCGCGTGCGCGGCGTCCTCCAGCAGGAGCAGACCGTGTTTCGTGGCGATCTCCTGCAATCGCACCATGTCGGCCAATGGACCGCCGAAGTGCACCGCCAGGATCGCCTTGGTCTGCTTGGTGATGGCCTGTTCGACGCGGTCCGGGTCGATGTTGAAGCTGTAGGGCTCAATGTCGGTGAAAACCGGCACCGCCCCCACGCGGGCTACTGCCGTGGCGGTGGAGATGAAAGAGATCGCCGGTACGATGACTTCGTCGCCGGGTCCTATGCCGCTGGCCTTCAGACCCACCTCCAGCGTGACCGTGCCGTTCGCCATGGCAACGCCAAAGCGGCACTGCTGGTAGGCGGCGAACTCGCGCTCGACGCGCGCCACCATCTCATTGAATCCGCCCCACTGTTTGGAGGCCAATACGGCTTCGATCAGTTCCTGTTCGCGGCTGCCTGCGACCGGCCATTGCGGGATGTTCATTACCCTCCAGGATAAACTGGGATGGAATGTCGATATTTCGGGAACGGCACGAAGAACTGGAGCGCTACGAGTTCCAGATGGGCACCGAACGCGGCCGGCTGGCACTGACGCTGGATCTGCTAACCGATGCGCTGGTGCTGACGGGACAGCACGGGGTTTATTGCCAGTCGGCACGCCAGCCGGGGAAGCCGGCGATGGACGTGCAGATCATCGCGAAGTCGATTGAGGACGCTAAGACATTGATTTTAAGCGTGATGCAGGAGCTCAAGGCGGCCAAGCAGGGCTAGCGAGAAAGTACCAAAATAGGGCGTAGTACCAAAGCCGACTAGGTGAACTAGCTTAAAACCTTCGTACTTGGTAAGTTTTGGCTACGTAGGTTATGGATCTCTTTTTCGTATTCCTCGTTGGAGCGCTGTTCGCCGTTGCCGCGGCGGCGCCCGCCATCTGGCTGAAGATTGTTCTGGCACGTCAGCAGAAGGCGGCCAAACGCGAGTATCGCCAGCGCGTGCAGCGGATTGAGGACGAATCAATGGACGCCATGTTCTCGATCGACGAACTGGGCGTGGTGCGCTCGTTCAATACCGCCGCCGAGAAGCTGTTCGGCTACCGTGCGGACGACATCCTGTACCGTAGCGTGGGGCTGATCATTCCCCACGTTGGCCCCGCGGAATCAGGATACGGCATCAACGCGCTGCTGTCGGCGCCGAAGACACGGAATGGGAATGGGATCCAGGTGCAGGGCCAGCGCAAAGACGGAAAAATCGTGCCCCTTGATCTGCGTCTAAGCGAGCACGTGCGTCGCGGGCGGCGGCTGTTTAACGCCGTAGCCCGCGACCTTTCGGATAAGCAAACAGCGGAGCGCTGTGCGAAGGAAGTGCAGTTTTTGGAAGGCTGCCTGCATTCGGCGGGAGCGCCGGTGATGGTGGTGAGCCCGGATGGGGTGATTGTGCGGCATAACCGGGCGTTTGAAGAGATGACAGGCTTCACGCACGAAGAGATCGACAACCGGCTGTATTGGGAGCTGCTGCTGCCGAACGCCGACTGGGCGCGTGGGAAGGCGTCGATCGCGCACATCATCGCGAGCAATTCACCGGATCGCGGCGAGTACATCTGGAAGAACCGGGCGGGGGAGACGATCCGCGTGTTCGCGGCGATGAACCCGTTGATCGCGGGGAATGCGCGGCCGGAGTACGCGGTGATCGTGGGCTTTGAATCGCGAGGCGAGACGGGCGGCGCGGCGACGCTGGAGGCGGTGGAACGCCTTGCCGGCGGCATCGCGGCGCAGTTCAGCGACCTGATTACTTCCATCAACGGCTATAGCGAACTGGCGTTGAATGGACTGGCTCCGGGCGACCCGGCGCGCCACGACATCGAACAGATCAAAAAAGCCGGCGAGCGCGCGGCGGGGTTAACCTCGCAACTGCTGGCATTCAGCGGACGGCAGCCGATGAAGGCGTCGGTCTTCAATCTCAACCACCTGGTGGCGGAGATGAAGGAGATGCTGGATATGCTGCTGGGCGAGCGTATTCACGTCAGCACGATTCTCGATCTGGAACTGTGGCAACTGCGCGCGGACCAGAACTGGATGGAGCAGGTGATTCTGAATCTGGCAGTCAACGCGCGGGATGCGATGCCGGACGGCGGCAAGTTGACGATTGAGACGCAGAACCTGTACCTGGATACGCCGACGGCGCGGCGTACGGCGCAGTTGGGGGAAGGCGAGTATATTGTGTTGACGGTGGCTGATAGCGGCGTGGGAATTGATCCGTCGGTGCGGCGGCATCTGTTCGAGCCGTTCTACACCACCAAGAAGCCCGGCAAGGGCCTCGGGTTGGGTTTATCGACGGTCTATGGTGTGGTGCGGCAGAGCGGCGGCAACGTGGTGGTGCAGAGTATTCCGGGTAGCGGGACGAGCATCAAGATCTATCTGCCGCGGTATGTGGAGACAGGGCACGCGGATACGCCGGCACGGCTGTTTCTGGTGCGAGGGGCTGGGGCGGCGGGGGCTTAGATAAATCCGCTAGCTGATGATCTTCTCATCCAGCATCGCCTTCACCAGCGACTCCAACTGGTCCACGCGATTCCGCAGTTCTTCAATCGCCTGGCCTTCCGGGTCGGGCAGTTTGCCATGTTCCAGCGGCTCCGGAGCCTCTTCCCGCGATCGCACGATGCGGCCGGGAATCCCGACCACCGTGGAATGCTCCGGTACCGGCTTCACCACCACGGAACCCGCGCCCACCTTCACGAAATCGCTGAGCTTGATATTACCCAGCACCTTCGCACCTGTGCCGACGACGACGTGGTTCCCCAGCGTGGGATGGCGCTTGCCTTTCTCTTTCCCAGTACCGCCGAGCGTCACTCCCTGGTAGAGCAGGCAATCGTCGCCGATCTCTGCCGTCTCTCCAATCACGACACCCATGCCGTGGTCAATGAAGAAGCGCCGGCCGATCTTCGCACCGGGGTGAATTTCAATGCCCGTGAAGAACCGGCTGATCTGCGAGATCAGGCGTGGCAGCAGCGGCACGTGCGCGCGGTAGAGGCTATGGGCCAGCCGGTGCGCCAGGATGGCGTGAAAGCCTGGATAACAGAGGACGATCTCCACGATGCTCTTTGCTGCCGGGTCTTCCCGGAAGATCGTGTCGATCTGCTCCCGAATGGTTCGAAACATGGCTTTGCCGTACCTCTTATTATCCCCTCACTTGAGTTGATACAGTGACGGTAATGAAAGTCGCAGGCAAATCGGTCATTATCACCGGGGCAGGGAACGGCATTGGCAAGGCGCTGGCGTTGCGTTTTGTGCAGCGTGGAGCGAAGGTGGCCGCCGCCGACATTGATCTTGCCGCGGCGCAGCAGACGGCTGCCGAAGCGGGTACCTCGGTGACTGCCTATCGCTGTGATGTGACCAGCGAACAGCAGGTGCGGGAGTTGGTGACGGCGGTGGGACAGGTGGATCTGTTCTGTTCCAATGCCGGCATCCTGGTGGAGGGCGGCCCGGAAGTCCCGGATGAGGAATGGGAACGGTCGCTGTCCGTCAACTTCCGCGCCCATCTGTATGCCATGCGGGCCGTGCTGCCGCAGATGCTGAGCCGCGGCGAAGGGTACCTGTTGCAGGTGGTCTCGGCGGCGGGTCTGCTAACCAGCATCAATGCCGCGCCCTATGCGGTGTCGAAGCATGCGGCGCTGGCGCTTGCCGAATGGATGAGCATCGAGTATGGCGATCAGGGGATACGGGTGTCGTGCGTGTGTCCCATGGGTGTTCGCACGCGCATGCTGTTGGGCGATGACGGATCCCGCGAGAGCTTCCTGCTGGCCCGCTCCATCTCGCCCGAAGAGGCGGCCGATTGGGTGATTCGCGGAGTGGAGGAAGAGCGCTTCCTGATTCTGCCGCACCCGGAAGTGCTGACGTATTTCCAACGCAAGGCTTCCGATTACGACCGCTGGCTGGCTGGGATGCGCCGCATGAAGCGGTCGATTGACGCGGGCTAGAGCCCGCGCATGCTGTGAAGCTTCTCCGGGAACGGCTCCCTTACTCCGGCCGCGGAAATCGCCTTCCTGTTGAGGGTCGCGGGCGTTCCTCGGGCCGGGGTACCACTGGCGCCGCAATCTCCGCCGGCGAGGCCCCCAGGCGAAAGCGGAGCGTCGCATGCAACATCCCCAGACCTTGCGGATTGTAGCGTTCGTGGGCGGCTAAAGCCCCGGCAGCGCCTTGCGCAATGGCGTCGCACTTACGGGCCAGATCACTCAGAATGCGACTCACCCGCACCCCTTCGTTCATTCGCAGCAGCTGCATATTCTCAGGCCCCATGGCTGGTGTCCAAAGCCCGCCATCGCGCGTCAGAACCATGCCATTGCCGTCGCGCGCGATTTCCACCGAATGGTGAAGCGCCACCACCTCCCATTCCCTGTTGTAAACCGGGGATCCCGACGACCCGCGATCCGTATTCGCCTCATACGTAAGAAAATTGCTCGCCTCGTCGCGTGACACCAACAAATTGTTTCGAAGCACGACCTTCTTGGGCTCCCCGCGCGGATGCTGGATGATGAAGACCGGCTCACCCTTGTTTATCTTGCCCAGTTCCCCCGTCAAGCGATTGAACCCTAGTGACTCAATCCCAATCGCATCGCCCTGGAGACTGCGTGACTCCACCGCCACCAGGACATAATCCAGATCGTGCCACTCGCTCGCCAGCAGCAGAATGTCCGGCCGCAGCCGAAACCGGGCTTGCGGAGGGGCAGCCAGATTGTCCAACCCCTCCTCGTTGTCGAACTCCACTACCGTTTGCGGCACAATTTCCGCCAGCCCAGGTTGACCAATGTCGCTCCAGTCCAGCACGTGGCGGTTCGTGAGCAATACTCCGGGAGCAACCAGAAAGCCGGTGCCCGGCTTGGGAAATCCGCCCGAACTGGCACGCGCCACCACCCGGCCCACCGTTCGGCGGAGTTCGCTGCCCCTGGTCAAAAACCAGGTCGGCAGAAACTCCGCCCCGCTGAGGACCCGTTCCAGACCGCTCTGTGCTTCCGGTCCCAATTGGTCGATCGGCGCATCCAGCACCGTCGCCGTAACACCCAATCGCCCCAGCTGTTTTGCAACGGTGGGGTTATCCAGCAACCGTTTCACACGTCTCTTGAGGAACTGCTCGGGCTCCAGGAATCGGGCGTTGCCGTCGGCGATCTGGCGATGCGTCTCCGCGGCCTCGTCATGCTTCCGGGCAAGCCGCTTGGACGCTTCCAGGTATACCTTCGGAATCTGGTCGGCTGGCTGGTAACCGTCCGTCATGGCTCAGCCTCCTACAGCACCACGTCGCGCAGCCGGTTCAGCCTCACTCGCGGCATCGCGTCGAATCGTTCCACTCCCGGCTGATCCAGATTCACTTGATCGGCCGTCAGATAGGTGAAGTCCAGCCCGGTGCGCTCGCTGATTTCCTCCACCGTCACCTGGAACTCATCCGCGTCGAAGCGCTCCAGTCCTTCAATCAACTCCGTCTGATCCAGCAGATACGCCGAGACCGACAGCGTCTCGTCCGGCTTCCGGAACAGCGCCACTTTCCAGAAGAATCGCGGCAGCCGCACACCCCGGTAAAGTGGATCATCATCCGCCAGCACCGGGCCGGTGAAGATCGTCAGTTTTTTGCGCCCCTCGGTTGCCTGCGCCAAGAGAAAATTTTCGATTCCCTGCCAAGTCTCATTGCTCTGATTAAAACGCTCGTGCTGCGGCGAACAGTTCGTAAAGTGGAACGTATCGTTGTTGCCGTTCAATGCCTGCGCGCGGGAGCCCCAAGCCGGATCCAGGCGCCGCACCAGATGGCCCCGGTCCAGCGCATTCCGCCGGTACAGGTCCTCGCCAATCTGCTCCGACTGCGCAATGCGCGGATCGAAATGCCAACTGTCTCCAGAACGCTGCGGGCTCCTGCTCTGCGCCCCGTCGATATTGACCACCGTGTAGTAGGCCAACTGCCGCCGGCGGTTCATCACGATCGAGAAATGGTTGTAGGGCAGAATCGTGTCGTCCTCGCCCGCCCTTGCCATCATGTTGCGAGCCGCGTTCCGCCGCTGTTCGTCGTTCAGAATCGGCAATCGCACCGGAATGCCGAGAAATCCGGAATCGTAGCCAGTGCGATTCGCATAGTTGAGGTCGATGTCTACCCGTTCCAGGGCACTGTCTGCCGGTGTGGCGGCCGCGGTTGCGGCGGCTCCGGCGGCGGGGAGGTTCGACGCTACGCCGGGAGTCCCTACCGATACCGTGATTCGCAGGGGAAGTTCGAATGTGTACTCGCTCATGGAGGTCCCCAGTTGTATCGAAGCCGTGTTTCAGTTAAATGACAACCCGAACCATATGTGCGGAAGTAACAGTATTTTTCTGGGATATTGTCAGACCGGACGGATTTTCCGATTGAATTGCGAATCGATGGCGGCTTAGAAGTTCGCCACCTCTGTAGTAAAACCGGGAGCCCGTCCTTACTTCCCCTGTGTCGCTTTCGCCGCCGCGATCCACCACTCCCCGGGCGGATCCGATGCATCGCCGGCCGCGGAGCATGGGGAACAGAAGATCCGGCGGTGCGGAAAAAGCTTGTACGATCGGAGGAGAGATCTATTTGTTGTTCCAGGGGCATCAGCAGCCTGTCTTAGTACGTGTGAGACGGCAACCGATGCGCCAGAACGTTTGGCGGAATGGACTACTCCGACGAGGACCTGATCGAGCAGGCGCGCGCGGCAACCTCCATGGAGGAGCGCAACGCGTTGACCGAACAACTGTTCGAGCGGCACTATCGCCGCGTCGCGTTGTGGTGTCTGCGCTGGTGCGGCAGCCGCGAACAGGCCGAAGACCTGGCCCAGGAGATCTTCCTGAAAGTTCACCGCAACCTGGCCTCCTTCCAGCGCCAATCCAAATTCACCACCTGGTTGTTTATGGTGTGCCGCAACCATTGCATCAACAGCGGCATGGCGGCCCGGTCCAGCGAGGCGGTCGAACTGGATCAGGATCTGATGAGCACGCTGGCCGCCGCCGGTCCCGACCCGGAGCAATCGCTGGCCCAAGCCAAACGCCGGGAACTGGCGTTGGAACTTATCCATCGCAATCTCGATCCCACCGAGCGGGAGGTCTTTGTGCTGCATCACGTCGAAGGCTGGTCGTTGCCCATGGTCAGCCGTGCCTTGCAGCTCAACAATGCCAGCGGCGCCAAGGCCTATCTGGTCTCGGCGCAACGCAAACTCAAAACCGCCGTCGCCCGCTGGCGCGCCCGTACCGGAGCCTGACGACATGAAAGACGCCATACGCCAGGGCTGTCCACCTTGGGAAACATTGGAAGCGCTGCACGAAAACCGTCTCGCGGCGGCGCAGGCCGACACCGCGCGCCAGCACCTGGACGCCTGCCCCTCGTGCCGCACGGACTTCGCGATGCTCCAGGAGTTCACGGCAGCCACGCCGGGACCCGCCGAGCGTGCCGACGTAGACCGCATTGCCGCCCGCCTGAAACAAGCACGTAGCCCCAAAAAGCAGTCCGGGTGGTTGGGGTGGCGGATCCCGAAATGGGGTCTGGCGGCGGCGACGCTGGTGCTGCTGGCGGCGATCGGTCTGCAGTGGCGGGGGATGCGGAATCCGGACCTGGCGGGATTTGACCCCTCGCAAACCTTACGATCTAGTGAAGTTATCGAGATCACACCGCGCGGAGATTTTTTCGTTGTTCCAACAAATTTCGTTTGGAATCCGATCGCAAACGCCGTAAGCTATCAGGTAGTTGCTTCGGAGGTCGACGGTACGGAGCTTTGGCGAGGGCTGACCGGTCAGCCCAGCCTTACGCCTCCTCTGCCCCTGTTGGCTTTCCTTCTCCCCTCAAAGACCGTCGTGATTCGAGTCACGGCGCTGGATCGCTCGGGCGCTCCGCTGGCGCGCTCGGAAGCGACACGTATTCGGTTTGTGAAAAGGTAGGGCTTTGGGATGCGTTCTTTGAATTTCTGGGTTCTCTGGGGGCTGACGATAACCGCCTCGGCACAGACGGGGGAAGTATTAAGCCTGCGCGTATCCGAGGAGATGACCCCGGCCGGTGGCGTGGCGCAGGTGAAGGTGAGCATGACGGAGCCGAAGCCCATTGTCCGAAGCAGTTTTTTTGAAAGCTTCGACGACGCCTACTTCGGCGATTTCCTGGGTATCTCCGCGGCCGGGCAAACCGGCGTGGCGCAGTACCGGAACGACAAACTGCGCCTGGAACTGAGCAGCCCGGGCCCTGTTCTACCTCCCAATGACTATCCGATGGTGACCATCGCGGTCACGACGAATCCGCTGCTGGCCACTGGACGAATCGCGGCGGTGTCCCTGGACTTGGCCCAGTCCGCCTGGATTGGCGCCGACGGACTCGCGTACCTGGAGGAGGCGAAGACGGGCTCGGTCACCATCGGCGGCAGCTTCTACATCAGCGACGTCATTCCCGGTGGAGGCACGATACCGGCCGGCGGGCGTTACCGTGTGCTGGGGCGAGGGTTCACCTCCGACCTGCGGGCGCGAGCGGAGGACTCTAAGTTGGTGTCGGTGTCGCCCACTGAGTTTGTCATGGAGGCCAAGAAGGCCATGCAACTGGACGGCCTGCGCATCACCGCCGATCAGGGGAAGGAACGAGTGACATACTTTTCCTACCTGCGCGGCGTCCCCATGGCTCCCAGCGCGCACCCGGCCCTGCAGAACATGAAGCCGGTGTTTTCGACGGAAGTGGCGCGCACGGCCACTGCGGCGCTGCTGCCGGAGGAAGGGATGGTGAACGCCATCGGTCTGCAGAACCCAACAGCCAGCGCCGGCGAGATCCGGCTGGGGGCCTACTCGCTGTTCGGCGAGAAGCTGGCTGAAGCCATCGTGCTGCTTCCGGGTCGGCAGGAACTGCTGCGGACCGCCGAAGAACTCTTCGACCGTGCCCTGCCGGTGGGAACGGCTTCGCTGCGGGCCGACAGCGCGACGGCGTTTCGCCTGACGGTGGCGCAGGTGAGTGCGGACGGAGCTTCCATCACCGTTCCCGCGGTTGTGGTGTTGCAGCCCTCTTCCTACTAAGCGTCCAAGCCAACAGCGCCAGTACAGCCGCTGCGCAGACGGCCAGCTGCCACCAGCGCGCGGTAGGCGGGAGCCGTTGGTCGCCGTCGCCCTGGATGACGAAGGCCGCCCAATACTTGGGGCTGCGCAGCGTGCCGCTGGTGGCGGCGAATCGCAACTTGGCGCCGTGCAGGGCGGCCGCCGCGGTTTGCCCGCTGTTCCACTGGCGATAGAACTCCTCCATAAACAGCCGTGAGGCGTGATCATCCACGCGCCACAGACTGGCCACGGTCGCTTGCGCCCCCGCCAGCAGGAAAGAGCGCGCCAAGCTCTGCACACCTTCCCCGCGGCTAAGGGCGCCGATGTCCGTTTCGCAGGCCGAAAGCACGGCCATCCGCACGCCAGCCAGTTGACCGGGCTGCAGTTGTGCCCCGAACAGGTAGCCGTTGCCCAGGAGCATGCGGTTACGATCGGCGTTCTCGGGATCGCCGGCGCCATGGGTAGCCAGGTGCAGCACGGGAGAGCGCACGGCTTCCCGCAGCAGGGCCTGCGGGGTCGCATCGCCGCCGGTGCGCACCGTCGCCGCGCCGGGCAGCAAGCGCGCAATGGCGCGCACTTCCGTTATCGACTGCGGTAACGGCGCCCAGCGCTCATCGCCCGGCAGCAGGCGGGTACCGCGCACGTCCGGACCGGCGTAGGCAAACAAGGCAGGCTCCCACGGCCATCGCAGCGGTTCGCCTGGCGCCGAGGCCTTCGCGCGCAGATAGCCGGCAAAGGGCAGGTAGATCGTCTCGAACTGGCGAAACAGCGGCTGCGTTCCGGCACGCAGCAGTTCGAACGGCAGAAACGCCAGCACGCCATCGGGAACAATCCACAATCGCCGGCGGGAGGGCACCACGGGCAACAACGCGCTGGAAAGCTGCGTCAACGCCGGCAGGCTATCTTCCGGATTCCGGCGCACCTGGTTGATCCAGCCCGCCACGGTGGACTCCTCCAGGTCCAGGCGCTTTAAACCGGCCTGCTCGCGCGTGATCCACAACAGATACCCGCGGGTGCGTCCCATGCGGTAGAGCAGCGCCGCTTCGTCGGCCCGCAGCCGGCGCTGGAAGGCTGCCAAATCCACATCGCTGGCGCGCAAGCCCTCCTTCAACTGGAGCGCGCGCGCCCGCTCCATGGCACGAAAGGCGGCGGCCGTGTCCGCCCGGTCGATGCTCAGATCCAGGGCCTCTTCATACACTTCGCCTTTGTCGGAGAGAAACTCGGTGCGCAGCGTTGGAGCGGCGACGCCGGAGCGAATCTTCTCGATGCCCTGCATGGCAGCCGCCAGGGCCGCCACTGCTTCGTCGGCTCGGCCCTGCTTACGCAGGGCGCGGGCCAACCCGTACTGGCTGCGCCATTCATCTTCGGGAGTCGACAACGTCCGGCTTTGCGCCAGCGTGCTCCGCCACAAGGCCAGCGCCTGCTCGGCGTCACCCATGCGCCAGTGCGTTTCGGCCAGGTATAGCCGGGTCTGCATGGTCTCGCGAGCGTTGGCCAGCCGTTCGGCTACGCCCAGCGCCGCTTCAAACTGACGCCGCGCCGCGGCAAGATCGCCGAAATCGAGAGCCTCCACAATGCCGAGGTTTTTCACCACGCCGAGCCACGTCTCACGATGCATGTTCGACTCGAGCAATGACAACGCCTGCTGCAAAAGCAGCCGTGCCTTCCACGGATCGCCCAGGCGTCGATTCAGGACGGCCAGGTTGCTGAGCATCTGCGCCCGTTCGGCCACCGACAGGCCCGCCGGCACCGGACCCAGCGACTGGTAGCTGTCCAGCGCCTGGCGATAGCGCCCCAGCCGCTGTTGCAGCGTGGCTACATTCGCCACCGTCAACTGCAGTGATGCGGTGTACCACGGCTGCTGCTCCGCCCCGGTCAGCTGCTGCCGCGCTGCCTCGTATTGGCGGTACGCCTCGGCATACTCGCCGCGGTAGAAGTGCACCGTTCCCAGGTTATTCAGGGTACTGATGAGGCGGGGCATATCGCCCATCTGGCGATAGCGCTCCAGAGCGTCTTTAAAGGCGACGGCGGCCGGTGAGTAGTTGCCTTCATAGAGATGGGCGATGCCGGTGAGCGAGGCGTGGCGCGCCGGGCATATCGGCCCCTCCGCCGCTCCGCAGGACACTTTGTCCAGCAGTGCCAGGGCCTTCTGGGTTTCCCCGGCCCGGATCCGCTTGTCAGCCTGATCGAGAGTGGCGACGGCAGACGGATCCTGGGCGTAGAGGCGGTGCAGAAGAAGGGCCAGAACCAGCAATCTTCCTATGATAACTGGCGAAAACTGAGGGGGCGCGCTGTCTGGCACTTGGCGGCGCCCCCTCCTTGCTCCCCACCAAAGCACAGGATTAGCGGAAGTTACCCTGCGCGGAGAGAATGAGTACGGTCTGACCCCTGATGTCCAATGAGACAGCCCGCCTGAGTTGTCCGGAACAACTTTCGCGGGAGAAATTTAGTTGGCCTGCAATACCGGATCCTGGGCCCACTCCGCTGCCAGTTCCGCGGCGTAGGAGGCAAGATCCGCCCAATTGGTGTATTCTACGTCGTGCGAGGTATCGGTGGAACCGCCGGCCTGCCGGGCAATACGCCGCATCATCAGCTTCACCAAGAAGTTGTAGCGGGTATAGAGCAGGGCGCCAGCCACCGGTTTCACATGCTGCGGATGCCAGCCGGTTTCGTCATAGAAGCGGTCCAGCATCATCTGCACATCGTTCACGAAGCCTGCGTGTTCCTCCGCGGTTGCGTCACTTCGCTCAACCCCTGCCTCACTGAGGGTGATAGAGAGGAAGGCCGCATGCATGGTGTCGAGTTCGCGGCGATGCTCGCGCACGAAGCGGACCATCTCCATTTCGTGGTGCCCGGCGTGCACGGAGGCCGCCAGTACCGCCGCATCGTAGAAGCCGAGTGGAAACGGAAAGTCCCGCACTTCAAACAGATCCACCTGCAGCCCGCGCTCGGTCAAGGCCTGGGCAAAATACTTGGCTACCTTGGCGGTGTGCCCCTCCCGCGTGGCGTACAAAACGCAGATCGACTTCATGACTCCGCGCACCTCCGCCGATTTGCCGTGCACGCGGCGTGCCGTTTTTCAGGCCATCTCAGGCCAGAAACCGGCGCAGCACGTTCCGCGTGATACCGGCCACGGCCGCATCGCAGAACAGCGCCGACACCCACGTGATGGAGCCGACGGAAAACACCGCCGCCCCATTGCCCGGCTCATGCACCACAATCTCCGCCCCGCCCTCATCCGGATTGGTACCCTTGGCCAGCAGCACCGTATTGGCTGGAGACGAGGCGCTGATCTTGTCGGTCTCATGGCCCGAGGCGCCGCCCGGCACCCGCTCATGCAGCGTATTTTCTCCGAACAGATCGCCGTTGCGCAGGCCGGTGGCTTCAAAGATCCAGTGGCTGGCGTCGATCACCTTGTACGGCGCCGATGTCATGATCCCCGTGTGGGTACAGACGACGCCCAGCAGGTTCGCCTCGCTTTCCAGCGTGCGATGCATGCGGCTTTCGTACTCCACCGTGCCATCCTCGTTCCAGCCTCCGAGTTCGCCATGGCGGCTCCGCAGGCTCGACAGGCATGTCATACTGCCGTCTGCGTTGAAGATCACTTCGCAGTTCAGCCCGTTGCCGCCCAGGTACATGAGCCGTCCGCCGCGCTCGAAGACCCACTTCTTCACGCGCAGGTACATCTCACGAGTCCAGTACTCCGGATGCACGGCGATGATGAGGATCTTGTAGGCATCCAAGTCCAGGGATCCGTCATGGATATGCGCCTCGGCGTACAGGTCATAGGAGAAGCCTTCGCGCTCCAGCCAACCGTATAAGCGCCACTCGCCAGGTGCCTGCCCGCATTGCGTGCGGCCCTGCACCGGCTCGGTCACCTCCGGGTTATCGAAGATGTGGTTGTTGGGTTCCGGCCGGTCGAACGACAGTGGCAGGAACTCTTCGTCGCGATGGTTCCAGGTGCTGAACGGCGTGGTGGGGTAGTAGCGGTCCAGGTCCTGGCGTGCGTTGACCGTTGGCTTCTCCGGCAAACCCGCGGCGTTGATGTAATTGCTGCGGCCGCCGAAGTTGTTATAGGCATTCCAGGTGTTGGTGGAGGCCACCACGGCAATCGGCGCCTGCGGCGTCCGGGGGGCCACTACCCATGGCCAGGAGAAGGACTTGCCGGACGGCGTCCGCGCCCACAGATAGTACAGCCCGCTGCGTTCCGGAGCCGTGATGACCGGCGCCGCCGGATAGCCGTTCTGGTTCCACCGCACGCCGCCGGATACAAAGTCGCCATCGGGCAGGATCTGTCGATTGGCCTGCGGCCCGTGTTCGTCCACCCAGCCGATCATCGCCACGTACTCCTTGCGCAGGCCGTAACGCCACAGGGTGAGCTGATAAGCCTCGACGGCATGCACGCGGTATTCGCAGATCTCGCCGGCCTTGGCCCACTTGGGATACATGTAGCCGTACACGGTATCGGACATCAGCCGGAACTGCGGCGGCTCACCGCCCAACGCCACCGTGGAAGCCTTCGATCCATAGCCGGCCTTTGCCAGCGTGACACGGTACGCGCCGCGCGGCAGGTCGCCATAGAAGACGCCTCGGGGCGACGAACGCAGCAGCGTGACTTCACCGGTGGAAAGCGACTCAAACTCTGCTAAAACTTCCGGAATCGCGACGTAGGATTCATCGCTGACATAGGCTAGCGGCTTCATGGAGGTTCACAGTATGCCACAGCAAACGCATGCCCGGGCAGCGGCCTGTGCAGTATGCTGGGACATTCATGAAGCGATTCGCTGAACTCAACCGCGAGCAACTACGCGCCGCCAATGACCACCTGGTGATTCTGCCCATCGGCGCCACCGAGCAGCACGGCCCGCATCTGGCCACCGGGACCGATTTCTTCACCATTACCGCGGTGGCCGAAGAGGCTGCCCTCCGCGCCTCCGGACGCATTCCGGTTCTGGTGACGCCCGCACTGCCCTTCGGCAGTTCCGACCATCACTTGCTGTTCGGCGGCACACTTTCGCTGACCAGCGAAACCTACTACCGCGTGCTCTGCGACCTGCTGCAATCGCTGGCCACCGATGGCTTCCGCCGCGTGTTCGTTCTGAATGGCCATGGAGGCAATCACGAACTGATGGAACTGGCCGCGCGCGACACGGTGCTGAAGCGCGAGATCCATGTGGCGGCGGCTTCCTACTGGGCGATTGCGTGGGAAGCGCTGCTGGCGGTGGATGGCCACAAGGGCCGACGCCTGCCCGGCCATGCCGGAGACTTTGAAACGTCGATGATGCTCAACCTGCGTCCCGACCTGACGCCCGGGCCGCTGCCGCATCGCGACAACATCGGTGACAGCCCGGTCATCCGTGTGGCCAACTGGCGCGCGGAATTGCATGGCTTCTGGAAGTCGATTGACGGCTACACGGACAGCCCGGACCAGGCGACGGCGGAGAACGGAAAGCGCTTCTTTGAGGCGATTGCCGGCGCGGTGGCCGACGCCTTCGTCAGTTTCTACGAAACGGCGAGCTAGAAGCGGCCGTCCCGGTGCCACGCCAGCACTTCGGCTTCGACAGAAAAGGGCTCACCGGAGCACTGAAAGCGCTCCTCCAGCTCATATGCGCACACCTCCAGCGGAATGCGTTCGTAGGCGCCGGTTGCCAGCAGACCGCGTGCATAGAGGAAGCTGAAGCGGCCGACACCCAACAGACGAAACTGCACCACGTGCACCAGTTCGTGAAACAGCACGTAGCCGGGCAGGCTCGGCTTCATGGCGATGACATCTTCCAGCGTGATGCCTGCCAGCGCCGACGTGCAGGGATACGAAATGCCTACACGCCGGAGGGCGCCGGAAAACGGCAAGTCCGGCACCACATCGCCGTCGGTCATCGCTACCCGCACTTCACTCAGGGCTTCGGCCGAAAAGTAAAGCGCCAATCGCCGCTGCGACTCGCGATCGAGTGCGCCCGCCTGTACCACCAGAGCGTTGCGCTGCCAGCGAATATAGGCGGCAATCGCCGGGGTGAGCGCCGCGGCCGTAACGTGCGCCAGCGTGGGATGAACTCGCATAGCGCGTCAGTAGCTCAGAAAGCCGCCGTCTACGACGAAGTTGCTGCCGGTAGCGAAGGAAGCTTCCGGGGAAGCGAGAAACCCGATCATCGCCGCAATCTCCTCCGGCCGTCCACGCCGCCCCAGCGGCGTCACACGCAGGTACTTGGCGGTGGCCCCGGAGGTCTTCAAATCATCCACGATGCCGGCGTTCGTCTGTGTGTGGATATCGCCCGGCGACACGCAATTCACCCGAATGCCGTAGGGCGCCAGTTCCAAGGCCATCACCTGGGCCAGCGCCACCTGCCCGGCCTTTGACGCGCAATATGCCGCGGCCTGTTCCTGCCCCGCCAGCGCGCCGACAGATGCCACGTGGATGATGCTGCCGCCCTGTCCCGCCGCCACCATCGCGCGCGCCACTGCCTGTGACACCAGCATGGTGCCGCGCAGGTTGGTGTCGAGGATGTCGTCCATCTGCTGTAGCGAGCATTCCAGAAACGGCGCCACGGCGGGCTTGCCGGTCATGCTGGCGCTGTTCACCAGCACATCGATGCCACCTAAGCCGGACAGCGCCGCAGACACCATCGCGGCGATTTCCTCCGGCTTACGAAGGTCGGCCTTGAGGAACAGCGTGCCCGCCGGCAACAGTGGCGCCGCCTCCACGCGGTGCCGTTCCTCGAAATAGCCCACGGCTAGTTGTGCGCGGCGATCGGCAAACCACTTCGCCGTCGCCAACCCGATGCCCGAGGCACCGCCCGTGATCAACACACGCTGCATGTGCCGTTACACCTTCCAGCAGATCAGCTTCGGCTCGGTCATCTCTTCCACGGCGTACTTGGGGCCTTCGCGCCCCACGCCGCTCATTTTCACGCCGCCATAGGGCATGTGATCCACGCGGTATTGCGGGATCTCATTGATCATGAATCCGCCTACGTGTACCTTGCGCGCCGTCTGGAAGGCCTTCTGAATATCCCGCGTGTAGATGCCGGCCTGCAACCCGTAATCGGAATCATTCACCTTCGCGATGGCATCGTCCAAGGTGCTGTAGCTATTCACGAACGCTACCGGCCCGAAGGCTTCGCGGCACGCCAGTTGCACGTTGGCCGGCACATCGGTCAACACGGCGGGCTCCATGGTGGCGCGGGTGCGCTTGCCGCCGGTCATCAGCTTCGCGCCGTGCTCCAAAGCCTCGCCAATCCAGCTTTCCACGCGCTGCGCTTCTTTCTCCGTGATCAGCGAACTGATGTCCGTGGAAGCCTCATGCGGATGGCCCACCCTCAACTTCTTCGTATGTTCCACCATGCGCTCGACGAACGCCGCACGGATCCGCTCCTGCACGAAGATACGCTGCACCGAGATACACACCTGCCCGGAATGTGCGAAGGCGCCCGCCACACAGCGCGGCACCGCCTCATCCAGGTTGGCGTCGTCTTCCACAATCACCGCGGCGTTATTGCCCAATTCCAGCGTGACGCGCTTCATGCCCGCCAGATTGCGCAGCCGCAGCCCGACTTCCACCGAACCAGTGAAGGTCACCATCGCGACGTCCTTGTGGAAGACAAGCTGTTCGCCAATAGATCCGCCAGGTCCCGTGATCACGTTCAACGCGCCCTTGGGCAACCCGCACTCAGCAAGCAACTCGGCCAGCAGAATCCCGCTGATGGGCGTGGACGAGGCCGGCTTATGGACAACCGTGTTGCCGCCCGCAATGGCGGGCCCGATCTTGTGCATGGAGAGGTTCAGCGGAAAGTTGAAGGGCGTAATGGCGGCAATGACACCCAGCGGTTCGCGCACCGTCATGGCCATGTGTCCCTTGCCCGCCGGCGATGCCTCCATCGGCACTACTTCCCCGCAGAGGCGATTCGCTTCTTCGGCGGAAAACAGCAGCGTCCATGCCGCGCGGTCTGCCTCCAGCCGGCCTTCCTTAATCGGCTTACCGGATTCGGAGCTGATGGCCTTGCCGAACTCATCGAGGCGGCTCATCAGCTTCTCGTGGGCCTTGCGCAAGATCGCGGCGCGTTCAAAGGCGGGCATCTCGCGCATGATGGGCGCGGCCGCTTTAGCCGCGGCTACGGCCGCATCCACCTGTTCGGCGGTGGCCTGGAAGATGGTACCCACCGGGGAGCCATCAAAAGGAAGCGCGACTTGCTGCTTCCGCGAGGAGGTCACGGCCTCGCCCGCAATCCGCATGGGATATTCCATTCCCCAATGCTAACGCGGCTTCACCCGCCCAAAGGTGAACTGCTCCTCCACCACGCGGCCCGCTGGATCCAATACCGCCCAGGCGTTGAATCGCGGTTCCTCCGGATCGGCAAACCGCAAGTCCGTGGCCCGTACGCGAATGGCCCCCTCTGGCTCCGGAGCCGGCGTAATGCGCCACAACGGATGCGGGTTGAACCGGAGGTACCGCTGCAGTGTGTCCGTGCCTTGGGCGGCCTGGATAGCCTTCGTATTCGCCGGCGGATACAGCACCGCACCCCCGCGTGGATCGTAGCGTTCCAGCAGATTGATGCGTTGCAGGACCGTCACCTCTGCCGTCTCGGCCACAGTCACCCACTCCCACGGATTGAGGAAGTTGGGATAGGCCTCCACACGGCGGGGCACACCGCCTTCATAGATATGTGCGCTCACGGCCGCCACGGCCTGCTCATGAAGGGTGAAGCGCCACACCTCATACCCCAACAGCAGCACCAGCACCGTGACCGCCATGCCTCGCCCGCTGCTGCGCTTCCCGCCGATCTCCCCACTCACCAGGCCTGATAAGAACGGCGCGCCCACGCCCAGCAGCAGTAACGCCCAAATCCATACATCGACGACGTTCGTCATGTCCAGCCGCAGCCACTCGTTGGAAAACGGCAGCAGCAGGCGAATGCCATACGTGTTGGTCCAATCCATCAGCAGGTGCAAGATCACGCCAACGGTTGCCACCAGCGTCGCGCGAAGCATGGGCAATGGTCCGAATAGCCGGACAATGCCCGCCGCGGCCAAGCCCACCACGGGCGCCATTGCCAGCCCGTGTGTGATGCCGCGGTGATGATCCAGATAGGTCAGCGAACCGCCCATGGCCGTGACCACATCGCTGTCCGGCAGGTTCGACGCCAGCACCAGCAGCCACGCCGCACGCGGCGACACGCGGTTCAGCCCGGCCCGTGCCAGCATCAAGCCTGTTAAGGAGTGGGTGAGGTTGTCCATTGCGCGCGCTCCTGCTCTTTCTGAAGAAACGCTCGTGGCATTAGGAGTGTCAGCGCCTGCGGCACTTTCTCGATCGCCACCGGCAGCAGGCCCGCGTCCTCTCCGTCCAATTGCAGACGCACGGTCTCCCCGTTCACCGGACGCAGGTTCAATTGCCGGGTGGGCATCACCGTCACACCATCGATCTTGGCCGCCCTTCGCGTGATGACCCCGAAGAGGTAAGTCAAATACTTCCAGGGGCTGGCGCTCTCAAACAAAACCGATTCGAATTGATTTTTGAGCAAACTGGCACCCAACGCGATCTCGAGATCCCCGCCATAGTTGCGCACCTGGCTGGTAAGCGCGAAACTGCACCGCGTGCGCCTGCCGTTGGCTTCCACTTCCAACTCCTCCAGCCTGCGCCCCAGCGATTGGAAGCCCGCCACATAGTACGCACCCTTGCCCAGCTTCTTCTTCATATCCTGATCCAGGTTTGCCACGATGTGCGCGTCCAGGCCCGCTCCGGCCATCACCAGGAAATAGCGTCGCGGCGAGCCATCCTCGTTCCGCGCCAGCCCCAGCGAAATGCGCCTCGGCTCCAGATCGCCCAGCATGGCCGCGGCCTTTACCGGGTCCTTGCCGATGCCCATTTCCATTGCCAACACATTCGCCGTGCCGACGGGCAGAATGCCCAGCGGGATCTCACTGCCCGTCATGCCGTTCACGATTTCGTTTATGGTGCCGTCGCCACCGGCGGCCAGAATCACATCCGCGCAGCCGCCCACGCACTCCGTGGCCAGTTTCGTGGCATGCTGCGGCGCGTTCGTGGGCCGGAGCGTGATGCCATGCCCGGCGGCCTCCAACACGCGCACCACATTCGGAACAAGTTGTGGATCACGTCTGAGCCGGCCGGCGTTGGGGTTATAAATCAGGTGAGCGTTGGAATACTTACGGATGGGAAAGAGGCCTCTACTTGCCATAATAAACGGTTATGGCAGTTTCCGTTCAGGAGACCATCGAACATCTCCGCGCCGAACTCCGGCGTCATGAGCATCTTTACTACGTTCTGGATCAGCCCGAAATCGGCGATTTGGAGTACGACGCGCTCATGCGCCGTCTGCAGGAACTGGAGGCGCAGCATCCGGAGTTCGCCAGCCCCGATTCGCCCACCCAGCGCGTCGGCGGCAAGCCCCGAGAAGGCTTCGTCAAGGTGGCGCACAGCGCGCCGATGCTCAGCCTGGATAACGCGCTAAATGAAGGCGAGTTGCGCGATTTTGATCGCCGCGTGGCCGATCTGCTGAAGGGCGCCCCCTACCGCTACGTAGCCGAACTCAAGCTGGACGGCCTGTCTATGGCCGCGCACTACGAAGACGGCCGCCTGAAACTGGCCATTACCCGCGGCGACGGGCAAGTGGGCGAGGATGTCACCGAGAACGCCCGCACCATCCGCGCCCTGCCCTTGCGCGTCGACTTCGATGTGCCGAAGTTTGAAGTCCGCGGCGAAGTGATCATGCTGCGCCGCCACTTCGATTCGCTCAACACCGAACGCGAGCGCGAGGGCTTGCCGAAGTACGTAAACCCACGCAACTCCGCCGCTGGCAGCCTGCGCGTGTTGGAGCCTTCCATCACGGCCTCCCGCAGGCTCGACTTCTTCGCCTACAACTTCCTGGTAGACGGCAAGCCATACTTCGACAGCCACTGGCAGTCGCTCGAAACCATGGCGAAGCTCGGCTTCAAGGTGAACCCCAAGCGCAAGCTGTGCGACAACGTCGATGAGCTATT